>NZ_BMQE01000007.1:0-267199 GCF_014647955.1 Planomonospora antibiotica
CGCATCTGGCCTACATCGGCCCGCGACACCGATAGTCCCAAAACTTATGATCGGCTCAGTAACTGGAGATGACTCCGTGTATATTGTTCCTCGGTCCGCCGCATCTCGTCATGACTCGGGTCTCCTAAGGCCTTTTGTGGATGGCGAAAGTCTTAGAGATTGGTCTCTTGATCCGTCAACCTTAGCAATTTATCCTTGCGAGCTTCCTCCGGAGTGGAGGGATGACATCGAATCCGGGATTCTCTGGCCGTACCGTGAATGTCTCCGTTCCACTCTTTATTTCGGTGAAGTTAAGGAGAGTCGCAGGCTTCGATGGTCGGACTATGTATACACTTCTCCGTCTAAGCTGAACTCTGAGCGAATGATTGAGTATGCATTCGTTTCGTCTCACAATAATTTCTCCCTTGTCAGGAGAAAAGTTGTCTCTAATAAGTCCGCCCCTCTAATTATCCTGCCTAGTGAGGCAGGGGAGGATGAGCACCTGGAGTTGTTGGGGGTGCTCAATAGCTCCACTGCATGCTTCTGGCTTAAGCAGGTGAGCTATCCCAAGGGTGGCGATCCGATCGGAGACGAAGGCGCACGGGTCAGTGCCGAGTCATGGTCGGACCGGTACGAGTTTACCGGGACGAAGCTCAAAGAATTCCCGCTGCCAGGACGTTTGCCGTTGGATCGTGGACGCGAGATTGATGCGCTTGCTCAGAAGTTGACATCGGTCAACCCATCCAATGTGGCGGCAGAAGCCGTACCAGCTCGGGAAGCGTTGGCGAAGGCCCAACGGGATTGGCTCTCCACACGCCGTCAGATGATCGCGGCGCAGGAAGAGCTGGACTGGGAGGTCTACTCGCTCTACGGCCTCCTCGATGAGGAGCTGACCGCTCCAGAGCATGCCGTACCGGAGCTGAACCTTGGTGAGAGGGCCTTCGAGATCGTGCTCGCCCGCAAGATGGCGACGGGAGAGGTGGAGACGGAGTGGTTCGCCCGGCACGGGTCCACGCCGATTATCGAGTTGCCGGCGCACTGGCCCGCTGAGTACCGCGCGGTGGTGGAGCGGCGGATCGCGCTCATCGAGTCCGACCGGAACATCGCCCTGATCGAGCGGCCGGAGTGCAAGCGGCGCTGGGCGACTGAGGGCTTCGACGCCATGCGGGAGAAGGCGCTGCAGGAGTGGCTGCTCGACCGGTTCGAGCGGCGTGAGCTCTGGTTCGACCACATGGACGGCATGGAGCAGCCGAAGCTGCTGACCACCGCGCAGCTCGCCGACGCGCTCCGTCCCGACGCCGACGTGGTCGCCGTGGCCGAGCTGTACGCCCCCGGCAAGGACCTGGAGAAGGTCGTCGCCGAGCTGGTCACCGACGAGCACGTGCCGTACCTCGCCGCCCTGCGCTACAAGGAGAGCGGCCTGCGCAAGCGCGCCGACTGGGAGCACATCTGGGACCTGCAGCGGCAGGAGGACGCCGCCGACTCCGAGGAGGCGAAGAAGCGCATCCGGGACAGGATTCCGGTGCCGCCGAAGTACGGCTCCGGCGACTTCCTCAAGACCTCCTACTGGCGCAACCGCGGCAAGCTCGACGTGCCCAAGGAGCGGTTCATCTCCTATCCCTACGCGAGCCGTGACGGCGCCTCCTCCACTAAGGACGGGACCCTGCTGCTCGGCTGGGCGGGCTTCGACCACCGGGAGCAGGCGCAGGCGCTCGCCACGCTGATCATGGAGCGGGAGCAGGGCGACGGCTGGGGTGCGGAGAAGCTCCGCCCGCTGCTCGCGGGACTGCGCGAGGTATTGCCCTGGGTGAGGCAGTGGCACGGGAAGTTCGACGCCCTCTACGGTGCCAGCCCCGCTGAGGTCTACGAGGGCTTCCTCGACCAGACCAAGAACCGCCTCAACCTCACCGACGAGGACCTCACCGGGTGGCGCCCGCCGGCCACCGGCCGCGGCCGGGGAAAACGGGCCCAGTCCTGACCGGGTCCGCGCGGCGACCCTCCTGACATGCCGGAAGAGCAGAATCCATCCCCCTATCGCACCTAACGTGGGAGACATGTCCACACCGACCCAGCAGCCGTTGCTCCGGGACGTCATCGACATTCCGGAGGGGATGAGCGACAGCGACCTCGTCCTGGAACTCGCCAGCGGGATCAGTAAGGCCGAGGAGACGCTGCGCGAGTATGTGATCACCGAGTCGCTGGTCAAGAACTTCGACCAGGCGCTCGGACTGATCAAGAGCGCGGTGACTGGGCAGGCGTCGAAGGCGGCCTACCTGCACGGCTCGTTCGGCGCCGGTAAGTCGCACTTCATGGCGGTGCTGCATGCGCTGCTGCGCGGCGAGAAGGCGGCTCGGGAGCGCACGGAGTTCGCCGGGCTACTGGCCAAGCACGACTGGATGGAGGGCAGGAGGTTCCTGCTGGTCCCGCTCCACCTGCTCGGCGCCAAGTCGCTGGAGCAGCGGGTCTTCGGCCGCTACATCGACTACGTCCGGGTGCTGCACCCGGACGCGCCGATCCCGGCGGTGCACCGGACCGACGCGCTGCTGGACCAGGCCCGCTTCACCCGGCGGCAGGTGGGCGACGAGGCGTTCATCGCGGGCCTGCCCGGGGGCGAGGAGGAAGAGGACGAGTGGGGCGAAAGTGTGTCCTTCTGGACTCCGGAGAAGCTCGACGCCGCCTTCGCCGGGGCGCACAGCGACGAGCTGCGCCGACGGCTCGTCAACGACCTGCTGCAGAGCTGGAACAAGGGCTTCTTCCGCGACGCCAAGGAGGACGCCGAGGCGTTCGTCTCGCTGGACGCGGGCCTGAAGGAGATCAGCCGCCACGCCAGGGAGATCGGCTACGACAGCCTCATCCTCTTCCTCGACGAGCTGGTGCTCTGGCTGATCAACTCGGCGGGTGACGCGCAGTTCGTCAGCCGCGAGATGCAGAAGATCACGAACTTTGTGGAGTCGGGCGACCCGGACCGCCCGGCCCCGGTGGTGAGCTTCATCGCCCGCCAGCGCGACCTGCGCGAGGCGCTCGGCGAGCAGGTGACCGGCACCACCGAGCTGAGCATCCTCGACACCCTCGACCTGGCCAAGGCCCGCTTCGACACGATCACGCTGGAGGACCGGAACCTGCCGGTGATCGCCCGCGAGCGAGTGCTCCGCCGCAGGGAGCCGGCGGCCGAGTCCGACGCCGCCATCGCGCGCGCCTTCGACCAGGCGACCAAGCTGCGCCAGCAGGTCTGGGACACCCTGCTCGGCAGCGGGACCGGCACCGGCGCCGACATCGAGGCGTTCCGCAAGACCTACCCGTTCAGCCCGGCCTTCATGGACACGCTGGTCCACCTGTCGGCGGCGCTGCAGCGGTCCCGCACGGCGCTGAAGCTGATGCGCCGCCTGCTGATCCGCCGCCGCGACGAGCTCCGCCTCGGCCAGCTCATCCCGCTCGGAGACCTCTACGACGTCATCACCGAGGGCGGCGACGAACCGTTCACCCAGAAGCTCAAGGTGGAGTTCGAGGCCGCGCAGAAGCTCTACGGGTCGCGGCTGAGGCCGTACCTGCTGGACAAGTACGGCCTCACCGAGGACGACGTCGCCCGGGCCCGTAAGGGGCAGGACGGCGACGACCCGGAGAAGGCCGCCAAGGCGAAGGCGCTCGCCGGTGACGACCGGTTGATGAAGACGCTGCTGCTGTCGGCACTCGCACCCACCGTGCCCGCCCTGCACAACCTGACGGCCGGCAGGCTCGCGGCCCTCAACCACGGCAGCTTCGTCAGCCCCCCGATCCCCGGCATGGAGGTCACCCAGGTCGCCCGGAAGGTCGAGGAGTGGGCGGGCCGGTTCACCGAGATCAAGTTCGTCAAGGGGGACGACCCCGGCGTCGGCCTGGAGCTGGTCGGCGTGGACGTGGAGTCGATCCTGTCCACCGCCCGGTTCGCCAGCACCGAGGGCGCCTGGAAGAGCCTCGTCAAGCGGCTGCTCTACACCGAGCTCGGCGTCGCCGAGACCGGGCAGTACAGCGGCGACCGGTTCGACCTGACCTGGCGCGGCAGCCGGCGCTCCGTGGAGGTCGTCTTCGGGAACGTGCGCGACGAGCACGACCTGCGCGACGACGCCTTCCAGCCCGCTGACCCCACCGCCTGGCGGGTGGTCATCGACTACCCCTTCGACTCCGGCGATCACACGCCCGCCGACGACCGCAACCGGATCCAGTCCATGATCGCCCGGGGCGTGCACGGGCGGACCGTCGCCTGGGTGCCCGCCTCGCTCTCGGTCGAGCGCATGCAGGACCTGCGCCAGCTCGTCATCCTCGACTACGTGCTCTCCGGGCAGCGGTTCGACGAGCACGCCGGTCACCTGAACCCGACCGACCGGCACCGGGCCCGCCAGACCCTGACCGAGCAGCGCAACGTCCTGCAGGGCAAGCTGACCGAGACCCTCCGCCAGGCGTACGGGCTGACCACCAAGCAGTCCGGTGACGTCGTCACCGGCTTCGACGACCACCTGTTCTCCCTGGAGGAGGGGCTGCGTCCCCGGCTGGCCTCCGGAGCCAAGCTCTCCGACGCGATGCGCTCCCTCGCCGACCAGATGCTGGCCGTGCAGTTTCCCGCGCATCCCGACTTCGACCTGGAGCGCACCGGTGTCACGGTCAAGCCCGCCGAGCTGAAGACCGTGCTGGAGTACGTGCGGCGGGCCGCCGAGAAGCCCGGCGATCCGCTGGAGGTCGACAAGCCGCACCGCGCGATCATGCGCCGGATCGCGAACCCGCTGCTCATCGGAGAGATGCACGACGCGAAGTTCGTGCTCGGCTCGTACTGGCGTCAGCACTTCCACCAGCAGGCGCACAAGGAGGGCGTCACCGGCGACCTGCGCCTGGCCAAGCTGCTCGACTGGATCGACCTGCCCGACGCCCGCGGCCTGGAGAAGCCGGTCGCCCACCTGGTCGTCGCGTGTTTCGCCGAGCAGACGGACCGGGCCTTCGTCCACCGGGGCGTCGTCGAGCGGACGACCCCCGAGCTGAACCAGGTCAAGGACGACATGGCCCTGCGGGACGAGCCGCTCCCCGGCGAGGAGACCTGGGAGGCGGCGCGGCTGCGGGCCATGGAGATCTTCGGGCTCAACCCGCCGCAGCCGCGCAAGGCGCGGCTGGTGGCGATCCTCGCCCGGCAGCTCTGCGAGGAGGCACGGCGTCACACGGACGACGCGCGCAGGCTCGTCGGAGAGCTCGAGGCCCACGAGGAGATGCTCGGGCTGGACCCCGCGGCGGAGCGCGGACGGCTGCACACCGCCAGGATCGCGGCCGACCTGCTCGACGGGCTGGCTCAGGAGCAGCAGGAGCGGCTGGAGGTCATCCGCAGGATCGCCGGAGTCGACGGCCCCGCTCAGTACATCGGCAAGAGCATCAAGAGCGCCGCGGCGGTCTGCGCCGCGCTGCGCAACGCCCCCTGGGAGAACTTCCGGCTCATCGCCTCGCTGGGTGACCCGCACCGGGAAGAGGCCGAGAGAATCCTCGCCAGACTCCGGGAGACGGCGGCGGCCGACGAGTTCGTGGTGGGACTCGGTCCGGCGCTCTCGGCAGCCTCCAAAGCGGCGACCGAGCTGCTGAGCAAGGCGATCGGCCCCGGCCCGCAGCCTCCGCAGCCTCCGAAGCCTCCGAAGCGGACGGGAGGGACCGCCACGGTCCACATCACCGGTCTGGCGGCCCTCGCCGAGGAGATCGCGGCGAAGCACCCCGGCGCCACCGTCAAGGTCACCTGGGAGGTGGTCGAACCGTGACGGCACAGGACTCCCCGCCCGCGGTGACCGGCCGCGTCCTGCCCGTCACCTCCGCCGCGCTGGAGCAGGAGGTGACCAGGCTGCTGCGCAAGTACGCCGGTCGCGACGAGAAGGTCCTGCTGATGCGGGCCCAGCCGTCCGGCAACGGCTTCAGCCCGCTGACCGTCGGCGACCGGCAGGTCCGGATCGTCTCCTGCGTCTCGCCGCTCGCCGTGCTCGAACAGGTCACCGAGCATGTCGAGAGCGACGATGAGGGCATCCTGGTGGTGCTCACCGGCGCCGAGGAGAACGAGCTCGGCGCGGGGCTGCTCAGCCGCGCCATCCGGCAGCGGGTCTTCATGGTCGAGCCGTGGCGCTTGATCGAGGAGAGCTTCGGCGCACAGCAGCTCGACCCCCGCCTGACCGCCGAGAGCTGGGCCGGAGAGGCGCTGCTGGACGCCATGCCGCCCGGCGGCTGGCCGCGCCTCGCCGGGACCCTGCTCACCCGGGACACCGCGATGCGCGCCCTGGCCGTCCGGCGCCTCCGGCTCGACCGCCTCGGCGTCGCGCCCGAGAACATCGACGCCGCCGCGCTGCTGCTGTGGAGCAGGGACCGGGAACAGGTCGAGGCGTTCCGCACACTGCGGGAGGCCGAGCGTGACGGACTGGTCGCCTGGCTCGCGGAGTGTGCCGGGGGAACCGCCGAGGTGCTGTTCCCCCTCGTGGAGGCGGGCCACGGCATGGACGCCCTGGCGCTCGGACTGGTCTGCGCAGCGCTCTGGCACCCCGGCGCCGGAGCCGACGCGCAGCGTGCCCAGGGCGGGGTGCTGACCTACATCGCCATGGCCCGGCCCGGTGAGACCAAGGTGACCGACCGGGCCGTCCGGGAGTTCGCCGCCGCCGCCGAGCAGCTGGTCGGCTGGATGCTGGCCGACCGGCGCGACGAGAACGCCGCCCGGCAGGCGCACGCCGTACTCGACCGGGCCGAGGAATTGGCCGTCCAGTTCGACGCCGGCCAGGCCGTACGGCACAGCCTGCTGCTCCGCTCCAGCCTCGACGCCCGCGTCGCCAAGGTCGCCCGGGCGCTGAAGACGTGCATCGCCGACCAGTGGAAGGTGCCGGACCTGGCGCGGGCCATCGCAGAGCTGCGCCGGCACAGGCTGGCCGACGTGCACGCCCACCGGGTACGGCGGGCCGAGATGGCGCAGCGGCTCGTCCAGTGGCTCGCCGTCTCCTCTGGCGCGCACGTCACAGGCGTTGGCACGGCCCTGCAGGGCCAGATCGCGGAATGGGGCTGGGTCGACCGGGCTCGTGACGACATCTGGGCGGGCGAGGAGCTCGACCAGACGCTGCAGGCCGCCTACCGGGAACTGTACGAGATCGTCCGCGAGCGGCGGCGCGCCCTGGACGAGGAGTTCGCCGCCCGGCTGGCCGCGTTCACCGCGGCCGGGAACGACCCGGGAGAGATCCTCACCGTCGAGACGGTGCTGCCGCGCGTCGTGGCCCCGCTCGTCGCGGGCGCGAGCGGCAAGAGGCGTCCTGTGCTGCTCCTGGTCCTGGACGGGATGAGCGCGGCCGTCGCCGCCGCGCTCGGCGAGGAACTGCGCGCCGAGCGGTGGGAGGAGTACGACCCTGTCCACCTGTCCGAGCAGGAGCCTCGCCGCCGGGGCGTGCTCGCTGCCCTGCCCACCCTCACCCAAGTGTCGCGCGCCAGCCTGCTGGCCGCTCGCGTCACCACCGGCGGGCAGAAGGAGGAGAGTACGGCCTTCGGCGCGCACGCGTTCTGGAAGGGCCGCAAGGCCAGGCTCTTCCACAAGGGGGGCCTGCCCGGGGAGGCCGGCGAGACCCTCGGAGACGAGCTGGTCCGGGCGCTGAACGACGAGGACACCGCGGTCGCCGTCGTCCTCAACACCATCGACGACAGCCTCGACAAGGGACGCGCGGACGTGCCCTGGCGCATCGACGACATCGCCGGGATGCGGGCGCTGCTCGACCACGCCCGCTACCAGGGGCGCGCGGTCATCCTCACCAGCGACCACGGCCACATCCTGGAACGCGGAGGCGACCTGCGCCGTGTCGACGGCGCCGGGTCGGCCCGGCACCGCGCCGCCGGGGCGCCTGTCGGCGCGGGGGAGATGGAGCTGGCCGGGACGCGGGTGGCGGTCGAGGACGGCCGGATCGTCGCTCTCTGGGACCCCTACGTCCGCTACACCGACAAGAAGGCCGGCTACCACGGCGGCGCGTCACTGGCCGAGGTGACGATCCCGCTGCTGGCGTTCCTGCCGCTGGGAGCCGCCGCCCCGGCCGGCTGGCGCGCCCTGCCGGACCAGCGCCCCGCCTGGTGGTCGCTCGACGCCGGGGAGCGAACGCCGCCCGCGCCCGCCGCACCGACCGCGCCCCGAGCGAAGAAGAGCACCAAGAAGCAGCAGGACCAGCCGGAGGGACCGGGTCTCTTCGAGATCGAGGCGCGACCCGCCGAGGCCGCCCCTGCGCCCGAGAAGGCGCTCGTGGCCGAACTGTTCGGCACCGAGCTGTTCCAGGCCCAGCAGAAGCTGCTGCCCCGCAAGGTCCCGACCAGCAAGATCGAAGCGGTGCTCACGGCGCTGCTGGAGTCCGGAGGAGTGCTCCCGCTCCCGGTGGTCGCGGAACGGGCCGGTGAGGCCACGGTGCGGGCCGCCGGGTTCGCCGCCGTCCTCGGACGCGTCTTCAACATCGACAACCATCCCGTGCTGAGCGTCACCGACAACGGGCGCACCCTCAAGCTCGACGTGGCGCTGCTGCGCGAGCAGTTCGGGCTGAGAGGACGGTAAGAGGTGACGGTCGGCCCGGTCAGCGCCGCGCGGCGCCGCGAGGTCATCGACGCGCTCCGCAACGGGGCGGTGCCCCAGTCCGGGCTGGGCCTGCTCGCGGTGGGCCTGGCCCGGTTCGACTCCGCCGTGGCTACGGAGCTGGACACCATCGCCTCCGGCGGCGCGGTCTTCAAAGCGGTCCGCGGCGAGTACGGCTCCGGCAAGACGTTCTTCAGCCGCTGGCTCGCCGAGCAGGCCAAACAGCGAGGTATGGCCACCGCCGAGGTCCAGGTATCGGAGAACGAGACGCCGTTGCACCGGCTGGAGACCGTCTACCGGCGACTCACCGAGCGGCTCTCCACGGCGTCGTACGCGCCGTCCGCGCTGCGCCCCGTGGTCGACGCGTGGTTCTACGTCCTGGAGGAGGACGCCCTCGCGGCGGACCCCTCCCTGGACGGGATGGCGCTGGAGGCCGCCGTCGAGGAACTCCTCGTCCAGCGGCTGGCAGAGGTCAGCCGATCCGCGCCGACGTTCGCCGCGGCACTGCGCGGCTATCGCAACGCCCTCGCTGCCGGTGACATGGGGACCGCCGAGGCAATTCTCGCCTGGCTGGGCGGGCAGCCGAATGTCGCCGCCGCGGCCCGCCGGGCGGCGGGAGTCCGCGGCGACCTTGACCATTTCGGGGCACTGGGCTTCCTCCAAGGGCTGCTGGCCGTGCTCCGGGATTCCGGCCACCCTGGCCTGGTGCTGGTGCTCGACGAGGTGGAGACCCTGCAGCGGGTCCGCTCCGACGCGCGCGACAAAGCGCTCAACTCGCTGCGGCAGCTCATCGACGAAGTCCACTCGGGCCGCTTCCCCGGCCTCTACCTCCTGATCACCGGGACGCCCGCGTTCTACGACGGGCCCCAGGGCGTGCAGCGGCTCACCCCGCTGGCACAGCGGCTCGCCGTCGACTTCACCGCCGACGCGCGCTTCGACAACCCCCGGGCGATCCAGATCCGGCTGCCCGGCTTCTCACTCGAATCGCTGGGCGAGCTTGGCAGGAAGGTCCGCGACCTGTACGCGTCCGGCGCGTCCGCGCCTGGCCGTGTCTCCGCTGTCGTCGACGACGACTACGTCGCCGAACTGGCCTCGGCCGTCGCCGGAGGACTCGGCGGGCAGGTAGGCGTCGCCCCACGGATCTTCCTGCGGAAACTCGTGGACGTGCTCGACCGCGTCGACCAGTTCGACGACTTCGACCCGCGCAAGCACTACGCACTCACCCTGTCGGCCGTGGAACTCACCGACGTTGAGAGCAACGCCGCCTCGGGCAGCGCAATGGTACGGCCCGCGGTCTCGGTCGATGAGGTCGATCTGGACCTCCCATGACGCTCACACGGCTGCATCCCACGTTGGTGCATCACGTCGTCAACACGCTGGGCTGGCCGGCGCTGCGCCCCCTGCAGGAAGCCGCCACCGGTCCTCTGATGGAAGGGGCCGACGCGCTCCTGCTCGCTCCCACGGCCGGAGGCAAGACCGAGGCCGCCATGTTCCCGCTGCTGTCGAGGATGGCGACGGCCAACTGGAGCGGCACCGCGATCCTGTACGTGTGCCCGCTTAAGGCACTGCTCAACAACCTCCTCCCGCGCCTGGAGCGGTACGCCGAGTGGATCGGCCGACGCGTCGCCCTCTGGCACGGTGACGTGAGCGGTCCGGCACGCAAAAGGATCCTCACCAACCGGCCCGACGTGCTGCTGACCACACCGGAGTCGCTCGAAGCGATGCTGGTGAGCGTCAACGTGGACCACCGGCAGTTCTTCTCCGGGCTGCAGGCCATCGTCGTCGACGAGGTGCACGCCTTCGCCGGAGACGACCGCGGCTGGCACCTGCTGGCGGTCCTGGAACGGCTCACCCGGCTCATCGGCCGACCCATCCAGCGTGTCGGCCTGTCCGCCACCGTCGGCAACCCCGCCGAGCTGCTCGCCTGGCTGCAGGGGACCAGCACCCGCCCCTCACTGGTGATCGCTCCCGACCTGCCCTCCGGCGCGCCGACCGCTCCTTCCGGTGACATCCAACTCGACTACGTCGGTTCGGTGGCGAACGCGGCCAAAGTGATCGCCGCTCTGCACCAGGGAGAGAAACGACTGGTCTTCTGCGACTCCCGGCAACTGGTCGAGGAACTCGGCCACTCCCTCCGGGCGCTTGGAATCACCACCTTCCTCTCCCACGCCTCGCTCTCAGTGGACGAACGGCGCCGCTCGGAAGCGGCCTTCGCCGAGGCCCGCGATTGCGTCATCGTCTCCACCTCCACACTCGAACTGGGCATCGACGTCGGTGACCTCGATCGCGTCATCCAGATCAACGCCCCGGATACCGTCGCGTCGTTCCTGCAGCGGCTCGGCCGTACCGGACGGCGGGCCGGAACCCTGCGCAACTGCCTGTTCCTCGCCTTGACGGAGGACGCACTCCTGCGGGCGGCCGGGCTGTTGACCCTGTGGGGGAGAGGCTGGGTTGAACCGGTCACCGCTCCTCCCGAACCCCGTCACATCGTCGCCCAGCAGTTGCTCGCGCTCTGCCTGCAGGAGCACAGGGTCGGCGACAAGCTGTGGCGTGATTGGTGGAACGGATTAGGGCCGTTCGGCGGCGCGGCGGACCCGATCGTGCGGCACCTCGTCACCCATGGGTTCCTGGACGAGGACTCCGGCATGCTGTTCATCGGTCCGGAGGCCGAGCGCCGTTTCGGCCGACGGCACTTCATGGAGATGACTTCCGTCTTCACCGCGGTCCCCGAGTTCACCGTGCTGTCAGGCCGGAAAGAGGTCGGCCGCACCGACCCCGCCCTTCTGACAGAGGAGATCGAAGGCCCGCGGCTTCTCCTGCTGGGCGGGCGAACCTGGCAGGTCACCTACATCGACTGGCGGCGGCGACGCTGCTTCGTCGAACCGGCGGACGGGCGGGGCAAGGCACGCTGGAACAGCGCGAGTGGACTGAGTGGCCTGTCGTTCGAGCTCACCCGCGCGATGCGCGCGGTCCTGCTGGGGGAAGACCCGCCGGTGCACCTCACCCAGCGGGCCAGAGACCGGCTGTCGGCGGTCCGTGAGGGGGCCTCCGAGACGGTGCATCCCGACGGGACCGTCATCATCCGCGACCCCAGCGGGGAGATCCGGTGGTGGACCTGGGGCGGGTTTCGGGCCAACGCCACGCTGGTGTCCACTTTGGCGGGAGCCGTCAGCCCGGGACAGCGTGTCGAAGAAGACTCCCTCCGGCTCCGTGAGGACCTCACTCCCGAGATGTGGAAGAGGGCCGTCACCGGTGCCGCCGACCGGCTCGCGCTTCCCGAGGTCGACCGTAAGGCACTCAACGGGCTCAAGTTCAGCGTCGCCCTGCCGGAACGGCTCGCTGAGGCGACGCTCGCGGCACGCCTTGCCGACCTCGACGGGGCCGCCGCGGTCCTGCACGACCCGGCGCGCTGGACGGTTCTCTGACTACACGGCAACCCTGTCGCGGTGCTGAACGGCGGCCTGCCCACCATGGTCAGGCCGCCGTTCTGCACCGTTACCCCTCTTCCACCTTCAGTGGTCCGTCTCCGGCAAGGAGCCGCAAGACCTTGAGTGCGGTGCCCCGGCTCAACAACTCGTGGTTCCGCTCGTTGCGCCGGTTGCGCAGGCACCCGTAGCAGGACGTCTCCTCGCCACACTCGCACGCTGACATGCGCCGCAGCGCGGTCTCGCCGACGATGTCGAACCCCCTGGCGATCCGCATCACGGACCCGGCACCGCCGGGCACCGTGTCGTAGATGACCAGGCTCGTCTTGCCGTCGGCCCCGGAGTGGACCGTCCCGTCGATGTCGTCGCGGCTGATCTCCAACCCGTAGGCGGCACCTTCGAGCAGGGCGTACAGCGTGGACAGCCACTCTGCCCACGGCATGCTCAGCCCGTCGAAGCAGAGCTCCAGGATGTCGGTCTCGTAGCGGTGCGCCAGGGAACGCCACTGCAACTGCCCCTTGCACTCCGCCTGGCGGAGCGGGCTGGAGTGGCTCGGCGCCTTCCGGCCCAGATTCGGGGTCGCCCAGCCGCACCAGTCGCAGATGAGGTAGCCGGCGCCGCCGATCCCCTCGGACAGCGCGACCATGACGCCACGCTCCCCGGACCGGGCCCGCACCATCATGCCGCCCGCCGTACGCCAGTTGAACTCCACCGGGTCGGCCGCCAGCTGCACCACGTGGGTGGCGCCGTTCCACGAGGTCTTGGGCGGCTCGGTCCCAGGTTTGCGGGTCTTGCGCTCCGCGACGAAGCCGAACTCGGGCACGCAGTACTCTCGTGGCACTGACTCCGCCGGCGTCTGGCAGCCGGGGCAGATGGCCTCCGGGTCCTGCCCGACGTACCGGAAGTGACCACAGTTGCGGCAGACGTAGTACTTGCGGCTGATCAGCTCACGTCCGGGTAGCCGGTAGATGCCGGCCGACGTCCACAGCTGACCGCCCGCCACCACCTCGGCGCCCGGCGCGTACTCGTAGATGGCACTGGACAGGTCACGCGCCAGATCCAGGGTGGCCCCCACCTGGCCGTCGCAGTGCGTGGTCCGCAGTTCCACGGTGTCCACCGGGAAGCCGTACTTCGGCAGCACGTTCCGGTTGGCCAGGAACCCGATGAGATTGCGCCTCATCAACGTGTTGATGGTCTTCTGGAAGCGGTCGGCGATCTGGAACTTCCGGCCCTGCACGGCTTCGGCGATGCGTTCTTCGAAGAGCGTGATGTCCTGATCGAGCTCGTCGCGGACCTTGTCCAGGAGATCGCAGAGCCTGATCACCCAGCTCTCCGACTCCACCCCGATCTCGCCCTGGACCTCCGGGGGGAGCACTCGCCGCAGGGTCTCGGTGATCTCGGCGGGAACGGGCGTGAGGAAGTCGAGGACCCGGTTGCACGGCGCGTCCTGAGCGCCCTGGGAGCCGCGGAAGAACTCACCCGCGTTCCGCCAGACCTCGCCGCTGGTCGCCTTCGCGTGCCGGAAGAACGCGGCCATCGCCACCGAGTGCGCGTGCCGCCGGTCGATGCGCTCGTTGCCCAGCGGCACGTACGGCGCGCGCACCTGACCCGCGATCATCGTCTCCGGCTCGGCGTAGCGGGACAGGTCGTGGGGCCGGCGCTGGGCGTAGGTGAGCACCAGCGCCGCGGAGTCCGCCCGCCGGCCCGCACGACCGGCGCGCTGGATGTAGTTGGCCGTGGTCGGCGGCATGTTGCGCAGCATCACCGTCTGCAGCTCACCGACGTCGACGCCCAGCTCGAACGTCGTCGAGCAGGACAGCACGTTCAGCACGCCCCGGACGAACTGCTGCTGGATCTCCGCGGCCTTGGTGCCGGTCCACTGGGCCGTGTGCTCCATGGCGGTCAGCGGGATGGGCGTCATGGTCTGGTACAGCGTCGCGTAGTGGTCGTCGCGGTCCGCCGTCGCCTCAACGAGGCTGCCGGAGCAGCTCATCATCGGGCAGACGCCGCGCACGCTGACCCCGGTGAACCGGCGGCACCGGTCACACCGGTAGAGCTTCTCGGCGGCGGAGAGCCGCAACATCGTGTGGTCGATCTGGTGGACCACACCGACCTTGCGCGGACTGTCACTCGGCAGCCACGGCACCTTCTGCCGCCCGTTCTGCACCGTGAGGAACTGCCAGCAGCCCTCCAGGACCTGCTTCGGATCGACCGGTGAGCCGACTGCCGTGAGCACCCGCTTCAGATAGTCCAGCCGCCGGTTCACCCCCCGGGTGGGGAGCCAGCTCAGCACCTTCAACTTGGCCTCCGACCCGTCGCTCCGGACATAGATCGGGCCGGTCCGCGGCTGGAACGCCTCGTCCTGCGGGTTGACGTTCTCCGGCATGGTGAGCACACCCTGGGTGCGCAGCGACCGTACGAGCTCCTGGAGCAGGTCCCAGCACTCGTCCTCGGACAGGCCCAGGGCGAGCAGGCCGGGGGGCACCAGCCACGAGGGGTCCCGCAGCAGCTCCACCCGGACCAGTCCCAGGCCCTCCAGCGACTGCCGCTCGTCCAGGGCGAGCAGCTCGCGCATCACCCACAGCGCGACGGCCCGCTGCCTGGTGGAGTCGTCGTCCTTGGCGGGGAAGACGCCGGCCTTGTTGGCCGCCTTGGTCACGTAGAAGACCAGCGTGGCCACGCTCACCGGGTCACCGTTCTCGGAGGCCTCTCGCAGGCCCTCCATGATGAGGCGGCGGTGCTGCAGCCCGGAGTAGCTCGTCTCCAGGTAAGGGGCGAAGAAGGCGGCCTGCTGGCGGCTGTCGCTGAAGGCGAGGAGCTTGCGGCCCTCACCGGGATGGTCGGCCGTCTCCGGATCGGGGGCCGGCGGGATCTGCTGGTACAGGGCCGTCGCCAGCACGGCCGCGGTGGCGTCCCGGCCGCTGTCGAACTGCCGGATGGTGCCGGAACCTCGGCCGCCGCAGGCCAGGCAGCCGGTGGGGGAGGCGGCCTTGGTGTTCAGCTTCCGGACCGGCCGCAGTGTGGTCTCGCCGCAGCCGTTCCTGCCGCAGAACGCCTGCGCGGAACTGTGCAGCGCCCCGCAGCGCGGGCACAGGTAGGCGGTCTGACCCTCGGTCGGCGCGGCGTCGGAGAGCGTGTCCTCGTCCTCGTCGGCGACCTCGGGAGCGTCGTCCAGCAGGAGCCAGGCCCGGGGATTGTCATGGGTGATCCGGGGCGTGAAGACGAATCCCCCCGAAGCGTTGACGACGGCACCCATCAGGTGCGCCGCGCCGCACCGCTTGCACCCGGCGAGCTCGAACATGGCCCCGTCACAGGTGGGACAGGTCTCGTGCCGGTTCAGTGAGACATGGGGGCCCTGACCGGTCAGGCAGGTGTAAGCGCCCTCCGTGGCCCTGGCGAACAGGTGGTACCGCGCCGACAGCACGGCGGTGCCGGACGGGTCCTTCACCCGGCTGCCGACCTCGACCAGCGCCGCCAGACCTCCCTCCGGGTCCTCCTGGTCGCCGAAGAGGAGCCGGGCGAGGTCACCGAATGCCTTGGGGCCGCCGGACAGCGTGCTCCGGAGATGGGCCATCGCGTGCTCGTGGGCCAGAGCGATGGCGGAGTGCTCGTACTCACCGGCCACGTGCCAGCCCAGCGCGTCGTTGAGATCCTCCGTCCGGGCCAGCTCCTTGTACTGCTCCGCGGAGAGCGGGCCCCAGAACGGACCCTGGGGCATCGTCACCCGGGTTGCGTTCACCAGATCCTGACGGCTCGCGTCGCCCTCGACCCACTCGAATGGCACGTTGAAGAGCTTCGAGGCGAACTCCATCACGGCCTCGGGCTCGTCACCCACGGTCGCACTGGTGGCGATGCACTGCAGGCGCTGCTTGGGCGCGACCCGGTCGTGCAGGCGGCGCAGGAGCATGCCGAGCTCCTCGGCCTTGGCGCCGTCGTAGACGTGCGCCTCGTCGAGCGCGATGAACTTCCAGTGCCCGCCGTGGTCCCCCTCGAACAGGTCCATGTCGGAGGGGCGGAGCAGGAGATACTCCAGCATCGCGTAGTTGGTGAGCAGGATGTGCGGGGGCTTGTCCCGCATCTCCTGACGGCTCAGCAGCTCGTTCTTCAACGGCTGCTGCCCGGGGTTCAGCTCGGCGAACTGCGCGAGGCCTTCATGCATGTGCTCCTTGGTGTCCCCGGTGTACCGGCCGAAGGTGATGTACGGCGTGGCCGCCAGCAGCTGGCGCAGGCGCTTGAGCTGGTCGTTGGCGAGCGCGTTCATCGGGTAGAGGAGCAGCGCGCGTACGCCGGGCCCGAGCGTGCCGTTCGAGTGCTCGGTGATCAACGAGTTCAGGATCGGCAGGAGGAAGGACTCCGTCTTACCCGAACCTGTGCCCGTCGCGACCACCAGGTTCCGGCCGTCGGCGGCCTTCCTGATCGCCCTCTCCTGGTGCAGGTAGAGCGCCCGGTCCAGGGGGAGGGCCTTGCTGCCCAGCTCCTCGAACGAGGGCGAGAGCACCTTCTCTCCGATGAGCTGTCGCAGCGTCGCCCCCGTCGCGTACGGGGGCGTGGCCTCCAGCAACGGTCCCTTGGTCAGCATCGGGCTGTTCATGATCTCCGCGACCAGCGCTTCCGCGATCTTCGGGTCGCGCATGGGCAACAACGATCGCAGGTAGCGCCGGTAGGTGTCGGTAATGAGAGCACTTGTCTTCAGCGGATCCACGGTGAGCTCCGATGGCTGAGAGAAGATCGAAGGAGGTCTTGGTCAGAGCCCGTTGACGTCGGGCCTGCGCGGCCGGACAGGTGTCCGCTTGAGAAAGAGCCAGACGCCACCCGGATTTGTCGCGCCGAGCACCCGGCCCTCGTCCAGCAGCCAGGGGAACTCCGACTGGAGCTCCTTGTAGCTGTCATTGGTCACCACGACCGCATTCTTACGGGCGGCAAGGGTCGTCACCACACGATCAGCCTTCCCATTGGTGCCCGCCGGCACCTGGGTGACGAGACCCGAGCGCATGGCCTGCTTCAGCTCCTCCCGCTCGAGGTAGGGCAGCTGGTGAGCCAGGGCGGCATCGACGATCACGTCCACCACCGCACCGGGGAATTCGCTCTTGAGCGCGTCGACGGCCTCCAGCAGACGGGCGAAGCTCGGGGTGTCACCGAGCTTGATGTCCCCTCCGGCCCAGGCGATATTGGAACCGTCGATCACGAACTCCCGGACCGGGGTGGAAATAGGCACTGCTGGAGCCGACGTGGCCGGAGCGGAACTGAACTGCGGAGAATTGGCAACCGGAGCGGTGGGTCGGAGGGTCCGCAGAGGAGGCGTGAGACTGAGCTCGCGAAGCTGTGTCTTGATTTCCTCAGGGGAGATGGAGTCGCCGTGGGTGAACTCTTTTACCTCCTGGTCGAGCACCACTTCGCCGGTCTTGGCCAGTGTGGCTTTGACTCTCAGCAGGCCGTCGTCCGTGTATGTGTACTTGAGCAGGAACTCGGCTTCTTCCCGGGGGAGAGGCTCTGGATATTCCAGCCGGAGAGTCGTGAGCTGGAAGTTCTCTTCGTCATCCAGAGGAGTGTTGGGATCGGCCTCCCACACAGGGATGGACAGCCGCTGCCGATAGTCGTCGATCGGCGTGTAGCTCTTCTCTCGGATGATGGGGAGGGGTGAACGCTCGGGGATGATCGTGCTGAAGACCTTCTTGCCGCTCTCTTTATCAGTGGTGCTGGTGCCGAGGGCGTACATGGAGGAGACCCGCAGCATGCCGTCGATCTCGCGATTGAATATCGCTGAAGCCAGAGCCGCTCCACGGGCGACAGCGGTCATCGGCTCGCACAACCCGGGATTTACAGTCTCGTCGTCCATCACCCGCTCGACCGCCCGTCGAACGCACGGCATCTGGCTCGTCCCACCGATCATGAGGATGTCATCGATCTCGATCGGATCGATCCCCAGGTCATTCAGACACATCCGGACTGGCTGAAGAGAACGCTCGATCAGATCGCCGATGACGCTCTCGAACTCGTCGCGGGTTACCTGGATATGCCTTCCGTTCGGTACGTCGAGGAAAACCGCATCTTCGGTGGAGAGCCGGATCTTCGTACGTTCTATAGCCAATGCGAACCGGCGTTCGTCGGCAAGACTGAAATCGGGTATCCTTCCGTTCTTGCGGATGATGAGCTCGCGGAGTCTTTCATCGATCTCGAGGCCACCGAGCTGGGTGATACCACGTGATGCCTTCTCGTGGAAGAAACCATCTCTGTGTTCCAGTACGGTGACGTCGATTGTGCCGCCACCCCAGTCGAACACCATGATGGTGCCGTTCTGCTGGATGTAATGTGTGTACGCCAGAGCTGCCGCAGTTGGCTCATTGAGTAGGGCTTTCACTTGGATGCCGGCTGCCACGGCCGCGGCTCGGGTTCGATACCGAGCCCCTCCCTTGGCATTGGCCGGAACGGTGATAACCGCGCTATCGATTTCAGTGAGCTGAGTCCTGGCCCGATCCCGCATGGCGGAGAAAACACCAGCGGCAACGCTAGTAGCAGGGAATCGGCGGCCACCTACCTGGACTCCACCCTCACTGATTAGCATACGCTTGCACGCTTCAATGGCATGTTCTGAGCGGAGCTTCGCTTCCCACCCGTAGAGCAGCCCTGAGCGGAGTGCGCTCTGTCCGGCTATTGATGGAAAAATGTTTTCAAAGGATGAATAGAACCAGTCTGAATCTAGATTTTCGGCATCGAGGGCGAGAACTTCGACCTCCGTGCCATTCCATTGAGCAACAACCGAGTTGGTTGTTCCAAAGTCAATTCCAGTAGTCATTTCTATTCCTGGGTTGGCGTAATAGACTCGTCGGCGTCCGGTCTTGCAAATATTTTTCCGCCTTTAGTGTGACGAGGGTTGATGATGGCTTTAACCTGGCCTGCCTGAACAAGTTGACCGGTACGCGAGTCAACGTAGGCGGGCTGAAGAAGTTGAAGAAATTTTCCATCGGTCTCGTCGCCCTGCATGGTGAAATTTCTCATGTCTTCAATTTCTTCAATTCTGCGCAGTCCTGCTTCGCTAAGCCAGTCCGAGATGTGCTCACGGAACTGACTTGAACTTGCCCCTCGGAGGGAAAGACGATCCAGGCGAATTATTACAGCATGATGCATCTTTCTCGTACGTAATGCTTCCAAGACGGCTTGTCGGAGGACCGTTGATATTTGTTGCTTTGATATCACCCCTTCTGTGATGTATTGATCAAATATCTTGCCGGCATGGTTGTTGAACTCTGCTAGCAATTGAGCAGGATCTAGCAGTTTTGAATCAACTTCCTTCTTGAGTGAGTCAATTTTTTCTTTGAATTTTTTCTCCAAATCGGCTCGAACTCGCTTCTCCAGCCTGAAGCGCTCTGTGTCAGTGTACTCAAGATACACTTCTTTGCGAATTTGAGGAGTCAGCTCGTGTCTCAGCTGCCTTTTAATGGCCTGCAAGGATTCTTCGTCGAGATCGGCGATTGATTTAATTGTCTCCTTTGAGGGCTTATTATCCTTCAGTCCATTCCATTCCTTGGCGGGACCCATCCCTTTTGAATATTTTTTATCTTTACTCATGGCCATTCCAATCTTTGGATGCGGGGAAGAAATCTTCTATTAGAAGGTGGGCTGTTAGTGATTTTATGAATTGCAATTCATCTTGGTTAGTGGTTGTTTGACGAGAGAGTGGTGAAAGTGGTGGAATGAGAGCTCCTGATCGAGCTTTAGGGATGTGCATTATTTCTGGCTCCAAGGGGAGCGAGAAGAAATGTGATCCGAATTTCCTGGCGGCTTGAATTCTTTCTAGAGCCTCATTTATTATGGATGACTTCTCAATGTCGTCGCGGTAAGCGACGCTCAGTTTCTGCCACTGTTCATTCCAATCCGGACTTCCATGGGGAAGTCCGAGTGTGAAGTATGGGTTTTCCCAGGAGGTGCGGTCGTTCATGGAGAGCATGCGACGATCCTGGACCAAGGTGAGATTGTTCCTGATGCTTGGGTGAAGGTCGCGCACTTCGGATAGAAGTTTCTCCGCTTTTGTCAGGTCCTCGTATCTCTGCTCATTAGGCTTCTGTGCGAGATAGGCCAGCAGGTTGTTGATCTCAACCTGGAGTGAAGGGGAAGTGCTCTTAATTTTCTCCAGGCTCTTGGCCTGTTCGATTGCCCATTCGACCTGCCCTGCCAAGATCCAGTTGTAGACGACGCAGAGCACATACCAGGAATGAAATTCGCTGTGCGTGGCATTTATCAACCTTGATCCGCGGGAGGCATCGGACCCGTGCTGCTCATCGCTCTCCCGAACAGATGCGGCCCACTGCTCGACGAGGAGTCCCCAGAGCCCTCTGTCGGCGGTGACATGCTGAGGCCACCTACCGATGCGGGCTCCCTCCAGAATCTCATCGAGCAGGGATCGCTGAGCGGGAGGTAAGACAGTCCGTAGATCGAAGAAGCTATCGGTGTCACCTGTGTACAGGGCCGCGAGCTTTTCCAACAATTCGTCACCGTTGACAGGTTCTCCATTCAGGAAATCATGTCGGGCCACGTTTTCCTTCCAGCCGATGTGCTCCGCATCGGCGCGCGAGATGGACTCGGGCGCCAGACGTGCTCTTAGATAGACCGCCTCCTGGCTATCCTCACGGTGCTCCCATGGCTCGTCCTCTCTGCCGATCACTCCCATGTCGATGAGATCATCGACAATCGGCAGTGGAAGCTGGGAGATGATCGGGATAGTTTCTTCTGGATGGATCTGGGCGGGGTGGCCTAAGATGGCGAGATACAGGCGCCAGTAGAGGTCTCCGTCCAACAACGTAGAGTCGAGCGGGCGTACTGTGCCGAGCTGCGGTCGAGGCGCCGCTAAAAGGGCGACCCGGCGGATGCCCCGATCGCTCACCCATGGAATTCCGGCCTCGATCAGCCGGTGGAGATTTATGACGAGCTGAACTGGATCAAGATCGGCAAGAGCCGCCTTCAAGGCCGAAGGTAAGGCCGTATCGGGGATCTCTGTCACAGCGCGGCTGATGACATCACGGTGGTTGCGATCGGTGATACGGCTGTCCTGTAGAAGCTGCTCCAGGGCCTGACGGATGGCGGCGACGGTGTCTGCTGCCTGAACCCCGAGGCTGGCCCAGCCTTCCATTACGAGATCAACGGCGCTTGCTTCTGATCTCGCCGCTCGCTTACGAGCGCGGCGCTCGAGTTCGGCCGCGATCAGTTCTTCTTGTGATGGCGTGTTGAGCAACGAATGCCTCATACTGATGAGAACGGTGCTGGTAGTGCACATAAATGGTATCTGGCACATACGGTTGGTGGCACAAAGATCTATTTGTTGGGCCGACTGATCCGCTCGGCTAGGAGAAGTTCGGCACGGACGAGGTCCAGCGCTGTCAGCTCTGGGGCGATCTTGGACAGTGCGCGCCACAGTGGGCGGAATTCGCGTTCGAGGTGCTGGCAGCCCTCGTGGCCGCGGGCCGCTGTCCGCGCGATCAGAGCGCATGCGATGGACATGGCGGAGAGGGACACCCAGCCGTCGCGCCGTTGCGGATGGCAGCGGGCCTCGATGTACTGCTCCAGACCGCGATACTCGGTCACCCGGATGGCCATGGCTTCGCGAAGCACGTCAGCGGCCTTCGCGGAGAGCATCCGGCCGTCGCGGCGGTGCCGTTCGTCGAAGAGCTGCCGTGCGGCGGCGACCCGGGTGTCCCTGTCGAGCAGGCCGGCGGGGACCAGCTGAGCGTTCGACCAGACCTGCTCGAGTTCTTCCGGGCTACGGCGATCCATCAGCTCCGCGAACCGGTCGAACTGTCCGGCCTCCGGATGGGGATCACCTTCTCCCCGGAGGATGGCAGCCGCCGACTCGCCGCACTCGGCCTCGATCTCGGCGAGCAGATCCGAGTCCTCAGCCAGCTCGGCGAGCACCGGACCGGTCAGCAGCGCCGCCACGAGAGGTGATCTACGCCAGAGACGATCGTCGGTCTCCCGGTAGTCGTCGACGCCTGCCGCGGCGAGCCCGGTCGTCACCAGCGCGACGATCGCCCGGTCCGGTGGGAGGGCGGCGTCGGGCAGGGAGCGGATCGATTCGGGGTGTCTACGGAGCAGCGAGGCGCAGTCCTCGATCCGCCGGGCCGCCGACGTGTAGTCGATCCGGTTGGCCAGGTCGACGATGGTCCAGAGCCGGTCCAGCCGGGACACGTGCTCAGGGAGCCGATTGGCCCCGGCCAGGTATCCGGAGAGCAACCGCTCCTCGTCGTCGGCCCCGCCGTACTGGCCGGCGGTCTCGCATTTGAGCACTTCCCTCGGGTGCGGCCATCGCGGCCACTCCGAGAAGAACCAGGGGCTCTCCACGGAGAGACGGACGTGCATCGGCCCGGCGCCGACCAGGTCGGGCGGGAGCGGGATGGAGCCGTCCTCCTTGACGGTGACGATCTCCGCTTCGCGCCAGGGGGCGGTGCAGAGATAGATTCCCGCGGTCAGGCCTTCGACCCAGACGCACCCCTCGAGTCGCAGGTGATCACCCTGGTCGGAGACGCCGGTGGCCAGCTGGTTGGGACGGACGCTGCCGATGGGAATCGCACGACCGGCGAGCGGCAGGACCAGCTCCGCGCTGTGGTGCCGAGCGATGGTGTCCTGGGCGCGTTTCAGGCTGTAGCGGCCCCGGCCGGCCGGAGCGAGCTCCTGGACGCTTCTGCCGCCGACGAGCAGTTCCATCGGCGGCAGCGTGCTGAGGCCGGGGACCTCGATCTGGAGTGACTCGATCTCGTCGAAGCTCTCGGTGACCAGCCGTACCGGTCCGAAACCCCACTGCGGGCTCTGGTCCCGCTCCTGGGTCAGGACCTTCATGGAGGGCGGAGCAACGATCAAGGGCTCGCTCCGGTGCCCGGCACTACAGGTGACGACGTGCTTCTGCTCGATGGGCGAGTAGGCCGACAGTGCGGGCTCCGCCGTCATGCCGGGCAAGGTCTCGATCGCCGCCTGCCCGGCGACCAGGCCGCCGTGTGCGAAGAGCCGCACTTGGGGGGTGAACCGCGCGGTCAGTCCTTCGGCGATGAAGACGGTCCTGCGCGTGCTCCGGCCGATGGGTCCTCGTACGGTGATCTCGAACGCGCCCAGGATCGGCTGGGGCACCTCGCTCCACAGCGCGTCCGAGACCTCGGTGGGCTCGTTGACGGTGAACGAGTCGCTGAAGACGCTGTTCCCTCCCGCCGCCGGGCGGACATCGACCAGCCAGGTGGTGGTCGTCTCGGCGGGCAGCCAGATGGCGGGCGGTTCGGAGAAGACCGGTGAGCCGTAAGGCGTGGTGACACCCGTCAGTGGCTCACCGGTGATCACTCGGGGCTTGCTGTGCCCGCGCACCGGACGGCGCCGGGTCTGCTCCCCGGACAGGCCGATCCAGGTCGCCCCTTCCAGCGCCACCTGGACGAGCCGCCAGCCGTCCCATCCGATGGGGAGCGAGCCTGTCACGACGGTTCGCAGCGGAACGTCGGCCACCGGCTCGCGGTCGTCGGGATGCAGCAGCCACACCGAGTCCGGAGGCACCGCCAGGTGATCGGGGAGGCGGTCGCCGTTCTCCTTGAAGATCAGCAGAGGGTCGTCCGAGTCGACGATGCCGATCTCGGATTCGTGTGCGGCGCCGTACAGGGAGACCTGGGCGACACGCGCGGGTCTGGCGATCGCGAAGGAGGTGCTGGGCGCGGCTTCGGCGGTGCCCAGCCACATGGACCGGCTCTTGACCATGCTTTGGACGCCGTCCACGGTGACGGACCAGCGGGCGGTTCCGTCCGGGGTGTCGCCCACCGGCGGCAGGATGATCCGGACACCCTGCCCGAAGGGGTCTATGGCCAGTCTGGGCCGTTCCGTACGGCGCGGACGCATGTCCGTCGTTGTCCGGTGCCCTGGATCGAGGCGGTCGTCGGCGAACAAGGCCTGCGCCTGGTCGAGATAGCGGGCGGGGAGACCAAGGCCGTCGAAGTCATGGTCGCCCGCGCGCAGCCGGTCGAGGAGGTCGAAGCAGCGATCGATGACGTCGACGGCGTGGTCCGTGCCGTACCGGATGAACCATTGAGCCGGTTCGTGCAGACCGCGCAGGCGGTTCTCCCGTCCGACGGCCCAGGCCAGCAAGGTGTCCGCGTCCAGGCCGGGGTCTGCGGAACGCCGCTGGAGGAGGAGGTTGAAGAAGCGCTCCAGACAGAACGTGGGGATGCCGGCGTGCATGAGGATCGGCCCGACATACCTCATGGAACGTTCCGAAAAGAGCGGTAGGCGGAAGGTGCGCAGCGCGTTGAGGAACGCCTGCCCCCAAGCCTTGGCGTCCTGCTGCCCGGCGTGCTCCTGGTAGTCGATCGCCTCCCACCAGTAACGCCAGAAGGTCCCTTCTCGATAGTCGTGGGCCGCTACGCCGCTCATCGCCACCGCGACGCATCCGGGCCACCGGTCGAAGAGGGACTGGTGCTGGCCCTTGAGGACCTTGCGCCGGTAGAGATGGCCAAGGGCGCGGGAGACCTCCGCGACGGTTTCCTTGTCGACCTCGAGCTCTGTCAGAAGCGAGATGCCAGGCAGTCGTGGCTTCCAACTGGACTCGAACTGATCGAGCAGCGCCGATGACCGTGCCGGATCGGCGTCAAGTCGAAGACTCATGGGCACACCGTGGTGGTTAAAGGTTCGGGGAAGCGTGCAGGACGAAGTGCTCTACAGGTTATGCGCGAATCAGGCAATACGTCCTGCTCAACCCGGAAGCTCAGGGGAGGGCTTCGCGTATGAGTAAAACAGCTGTGTGCAAAATTCACAACCCTCTTTCTAGATGATCAAGTGGTTATCCGAGGTGATGCTCCAGAGGGCCCTGGGATCGTCGGCATGTCGAACGATCCATACCGAGGGGCGGTCAGGGGAGGGTGCTGGATCCGGTGTGGGGTTTGGTTACGACGACGAGGTCGGCGGTACTCTCGATCTCGGTGCGCGAATCGGTGTAACTTCTCCCGCTAGCTGCATAATCGCGAAGGGGCGGGGTGCGATGGTCATCGCTGATCGCTATGAAGTCGATCATCCCGTCGGCAAGGGTGGAATGGGCGAGGTCTACTCAGGCCACGACCGGCAGCTCGATCGGAAAGTCGCGATCAAGTTCATCCGCTTCACCGGCGGCCTGCCCGCCGAGGAACTGGAACGGCGCTTTCTGCGTGAGGCGCGGATCATGGCGCGTCTCGACCATCCGGGAACGCCCGCCATCTATGACGCCGGCAGCTTTGATGATCCGCGCAGTGGTGAACGGCGTCTCTTCGAGGTGATGCAGTTCGTCAGGGGGAGCACCATCGCCGACCTGCTGGCCGAGATAGGGCCACTCCCGATCGGCTGGGTGGCGGGCATCGGAGCTCAGGTCTGTGCCGTCCTCCAGGCCGCCCATGATCTGTCGATCCTGCACCGGGACCTCAAACCGTCCAACCTCATGATCTGCCCGGACGGCAACGTCAAGGTGCTGGACTTCGGTCTGGCGGTGTTCACGGACCCGCAGTTCACGAGGTACACCCGGAGCGGGCAGGCCATGGGGACCCCGCACTACATGTCGCCTGAGCAGGTGCGTGCCCAGACGCTGGGTCCGAAGAGCGATCTCTACGCGCTCGGCTGCGTGATGTACGAGATGCTCACCGCTAAGCACGTGTTTCCTGGACCTTCCGAATACGAGACGCTGCACCAGCAGGTCAGTGACCCCCCGCAAGCGGTCAGCCGGGTGAGGGAGGGGATTCCCCGTGAACTCGACCGGCTTCTCCTCGGCCTGCTGGAGAAACACCCCGAAGACCGGCCACGGGACGCGCGGGAGGTCTTCACTACGTTGTCGGCGCTGACCTCGGGCGCCGTACGCCTTCCGGATTTCGTCAATCCGGCCTCCGCCGCGTCACCGGTCCGGATGTATGCGCAGACCTTGGCCGCGCTGTCGAGCAGCGGCCAGAGCGGTGCCGCCGATCCGGCGGGGGAGTACCTGCCCGCCGATGATCTGAGGTTGACCAGCGTTGACGACCTGCGAGCGGTTCGTGCCGAAGCCGCGGACCTGGTGAGGGAGGCGCGTTACACCCAGGCGGTCGAAGTCCTCACCGAGGCGGTCGGTCCGGCGGGCCGGCTCCTCGGGCCGGAGAGCGGAGAGGTATTGAGCCTGCGGCTGGAACTCGCCGACATCTTGTTCGAGGGGGGTGACTACCGGCCTGCCGTGTCCCACTATCGAGCGCTCGGAGATCTCTACGCCCGGCGGCAGGCTGGCGGGGGTGAGTCGGCCTTCCACTGCAGGTTCCGTGAAGCGAGATGCCGCGCCATGGGTGGGGAGACCCGTGTCGCGATCCAGCAGCTGACGTCGCTTCTCGAAGACCAGCGGGAAGCGTACGGCGACGCGGACTTCGGTCATTTCGAACTGCGCAGGCAGATCGGTCTCCTCCAACTGGACGCCGGAGACAGCGAGGAAGCCGAACGCACGCTGCTGGCGCTCAGGAGCGACATCGTCCGGCTTTACGGCGCTGCTCACCCTCAGGCGACCGAGATCGACCGCCTCGTCAGCGCAATCCACCGTAAGGAGTCGTAAGTGGCCCGGCTCGGCATCCACCTCGAATGCCTGAAGGAAGTCTTCCGGATGGAGGCTCCTGTCCGGACGAGGGTCGGCGAGGTGTTCGGCAAGTTCGAACAGGCCACGTACGCGGGACTGCATCTGGAGAAGGTCAACAACGCTCGTGACGACCGTCTGCGGACGATCAGGGTCGACGGCTTCTGGCGAGGTGTCGTCCTCGCCCCGGAGAGCGGCGACAGCTACACGCTCGTCAAGGTGCTCCCGCATGATGACGCCTACCGGTGGGCCGAGCGTCACAAGATCGAAGTGAACACCGCGAACGGCTGCATCGATATCTGGGATCCCGCCGCCCTCCATGAGGCGCTCGGCGAGATCGAGCATGAAGCGCAGAGCGCGCCGGGCCAGCTGTTCGATCACGTCAGTGACTCCGATCTCATGCAGCTCGGCATCTCGAAAGAGACTCTGGCGTTCGCGCGAGAGCTCACTCGCGTGGAGCAGCTGGAGAAGGCCAAGTCCTTCCTGCCCGCCACGCAGTGGGATGCGCTCTTTGGTCTCGCCGCAGGAATGACCCCGGAAGAAGTCTGGGAGGATCTCGGACGCGGGGCCGAGCCGGAACCGTTCGACACGGAGGATCTCTCCGCGGCCGTCGAGCGCACCTCAGACCGGGTTCTCCTGGTGGATGGCCCAGCCGAGCTGATGAAGGTCTTCCGGGAGTCGTTCGCGCTCTGGCGGGCTTACCTGCATCCCCTGCAGTATCAAGTGGCGCACGCTTCCTACCGGGGACCGGCGCGGATCACCGGAGGACCCGGGACAGGCAAGACGGTGGCGGCCCTGCACAGGACCAAGCATCTCGCGCTGCAGAACGAGGGCGCCGTCCTGCTCACCACGTTCACGTCGGCTCTGGCCTCTGCGCTCGGGCGTGACCTGGCGCTCCTGCTGGAGACACCAGAGCAGGCCCAGCGGGTCCACGTCCACAACGTGGATCAGGTGGCGCACCGCGTCTTCACCGAGCGGCACGGCCGACCGATGATCCTCCGTAAGGAGGAAGAACTCGAGATCTGGAAGCGGCTGGCCAAGAAGAGGAAGTCGTCACTCAGTGAGCAGTTCCTGTACGACGAGTGGCGGCAGGTCGTGCTCGCCCAGCAGGTGACCAGCGCCGGCGACTACCTGCGAGCGAAGCGCTCCGGCCGTGGCCGGAGTCTGCGGGCGCAGCAGCGTGCGCAGGCATGGGAGATCATCTGGGATTTCCAGCAGGAACTGCAGCTGTTCGACCGGTGGACGCACGAAACGGTCTGCATCGAGGCCGCCAGAATTCTCGCCGAGGGCTCGGAGAAGCCGTACCGCCACATCGTCGTGGACGAGGCTCAGGACTTCAGCCCGATGCAGTGGCGCTTTCTCCGGGCGGCCGTTGCAGAGAACCAGGACGATCTCTTCATCGCGGGGGACACCCACCAGCGGATCTACCACTACCGTCCGTCGCTGCGTGAGGTGGGAATCGACATCGGCGGACGGTCCGCGCGGCTCACGCTGAACTACCGGACCACGGCCGAGATCCTGGGCTGGAGCCTCTCCATGCTCCACGGCGTCCAGATCGACGACATGAACGAACAGCTGGAGAAGATCGCCGGTTGCCGTTCGTACGTCCACGGGGAGAGCCCCTCCGAGAGAGGGTTCCCCACACCGTTCGATGAGAGGGAAGCGCTCGTCGCGCAGATCCAGGCCTGGGTGAAGGCAGGGGTGGAGCTGGCGGAGATCGGTGTCGCAGCACGATCCGACATCCTGATCAGAGATGCCAAGGAGCTTCTGGAGAGAGAAGGAATCCCCGCAAGTGCACTCTCGAAGAAGGGCGCGGGCAACGCCGTACAGATCGGGACGATGCATGGGATGAAGGGGCTGGAGTTCCGCTGCGTGGCGGTGATCGGCGTAGGCGAGAACCAAGTGCCGCCGGCGCGGGCGGTCACTCCGGCAGTGGAGGACGAAGCCGCCCATATGCATGATCTGCAGCGCGAGAGATGCGTTCTCTTCGTTGCGGCCACCCGTGCCCGGGAGCAGCTCTACGTCTCATGGCATGGCCAGCCGAGTGTGTTCTTGCGGGCAGTGCATTGATCTTCGGTACAGCGCCCCTGCCGACCGGGTGCCCGGTTCGAACCGCGCCTTGGTGTGTCGAATGCGTTCTCGTAGGGTATTCATGACCGAACGCTGAGTGATCGACGAGATGGAGGCCGGATGGGCGTCGAACGGCATGCGATCGTCTGCACCGCCGCGCAGAAGGTGTTCCGGACCGGGATTCTCACCGGCCGGTCGGCCTTCGCGCCGGAGCTGGAGGCCTGGACCCTTCCGGCCGCGCGGGAGCTGCTCCACCGGTTCGTGGAGAACTACGACGGCTCGGCGGACGAGTTCCTGGTCAAGCTCAAACGCCAGATCTCGGACGCCTCGGACGCGGCCGTCGTGCTCGCGGCCGAGCTGCTGTACGTCAACCTGGTGCCGTTGAACGCCGGGACGGTCGGCCCGGACCGCAAGTTCGAGATCATCGAGACCGTCCTGTCGTGGACGCCCCGCCAGTCCGCGATCCCCGCCGACCTCGCCGAGGCCGCCTCCACCGGCTCCATCAAGGGAGGGCAGGCGTTCCTCAACTACCGCTGGGCGCAGTTCGCCTTCCTCATCCGGGTCACCGTACGGCTGCTGGAGTCGACGGCCGCGGAGCGGGAGCGCCTGCTGGACGACCCGTGGGCCTTCCGCGACCTGGCCCAGGCGGTGTTCGCCGACCACGACGGCAAGTACCGCGCCCGGTCCCAGCTGCACATCCTGCTCTTCCTGCTCTTCCCCGGCACGTACGAGCCCATCACCAGTGAGCGGCACAAGGAACTGATCCGGGACGCCTTCGCCGACCGCCTCGCCGGGCCCGCCGGGGACGTCGACCGCGACCTCGCCGAGATCCGCAGGAGGCTGGAACAGGAGAGCGGCCGCCCGGTCGGCTTCTACGCCGAACCTTGGAGGTCGGTCTGGCGCCCTCCCGAGCAGCCCCGTCCGCAGAAGGGCTGGCTGGTGCGCGGCGCCAACGTGGAGGGCGTCAACGTCGTCCCCCGCTGGCTGGAGGAGGGGTTCTGCTCCGTCGCCTGGGCCGAGGCCGACGAGATCCCCGCCGGAGCCTCCCGGGAGGAGATCGGATCCGTGGTCACCAAGGCGTACCCGGATGCCGTGAACGAGAGCAGGTCCGCCCACGTGCGCCAGCTCTCGCGGTTCCTCACCGAGATGCAGCCCGGTGATCTCGTCGCCACCGTGGACGGGGACGCCGTCTACGTCGGGAAGGTCACCGGTGACGCCTTCTACGACGACACCGACGGCCGCGATCTGGCGCGGCGGCGGCCGGTCGAGTGGAGCACCGGGAGCCCGCTGAGCCGGCGCCGGTTGTCCGAGGCGACCCAGGCGCGGCTGCGCGACCGCCGCACCGTCGGCGACCTCACCCGGGTGATGGCCGAACTGGCGGCCGAGGCAGGCCTGGACGACGAGGTCACCGACGACGTCAAGATCCTCAACGAGACGCAGCCGCTGGTGATCCCCATGCTCACCGAGGCGTTCGCGGACGATCTGCTGATGCCGCTGGACTGGCTGCGGGAGACCGCAGACCTGCTGGTGGCCAAGCGCCAGCTCATCCTGTACGGCCCGCCCGGCACCGGGAAGACCTTCCTCGCCACCCGGCTCGCCGAGGAACTGGCCGGTCCCGAACGTGCCGACCTGATCCAGTTCCACCCCTCCTACGGCTACGAGGACTTCGTCGAGGGCTTCCGGCCCCGCCCGGCGGACAGCGGCACGATCGGCTTCGAACTGGTCCCGGGCCCGTTCAAGCGGGCCGTCGAGGCGGCCGAGGCCGAGCCGGGAAAGCCGTTCGTGCTGGTCATCGACGAGATCAACCGGGCGGATCTGGCCAAGGTCTTCGGCGAGCTGTACTTCCTGCTGGAGTACCGCAACCGGGAGATCAGCCTGCAGTACTCCCCGCACGAGAAGTTCAAACTGCCGGAGAACGTGTTCGTCATCGGCACGATGAACACCGTCGACCGCTCGGTGGCGCTCGTCGACGCGGCCATGCGCCGCCGTTTCGCGTTCCGCGCGCTCGCCCCCGACCGGCCGCCCGTCGACGGGCTGCTCCGCCGCTGGCTGACCGAGAAGCACCTCCCCGACATCCCCGCCCGGCTGCTCGACGAGGTCAACCGCCGCCTCGCCGACCCCGACCGGGCGGTCGGCCCGTCCTACCTGATGACCCGCCAGGCGGCGCACCGGCGTGGGCTGGAGCGGATCTGGGCGACCGAGATCATCCCGCTCCTGGAGGACCAGCTCTACGGGAGCGGCACCGACGTCGAGCAGGAGTACGGCCTGGCCGTGCTCCTGGAGGCGCTGGGGATCGACCTGCCGTGAGCGCCGCCACCGGGACGACCGCTACGGGCGTCCCCGTCCTCGAGCTGACCGAGACGTCGTCGGCGGTGCTCCCGCTGACCCCGGCCCAGGTGGCGACACTGGCCGCGGTCCCCGAGCTCGTCGCCGTCACCCCGGACCGCTCGGGACGGTGGCGGGTGGCCGGGCGGCAGCGAGTCGGGACGGTACGGCTCGGCGCCGGCGACGGCGCGCTGGAACTGCGCCTCCACCCCAAGATCCCGGTCGGCCATCTGCTGGGGTTGGTCGGCTACGCGGGCGGCGTCCCGGTCTGGCGGCGGGGCCTGGTCGAGGTCGCCGAGGCCGAGACGCTGGTGGCCGCCGTCGCGGACGCCTTCGCGCGCCTGGCGGAGCAGACCCTGAACGGCGGAGTGCTGCACGGTTACGTCCACCGGGAGGAGGCGCTCACCGTCGTGCGCGGCCGCGTCCGCACCGGCGCCCAGCTCGGCCGCAGGCTCGGCATGCCCGTGCCGCTGGAGGTGGCCTTCGACGACCACACCGCCGACATCGCGGAGAACCGCATCCTGCTCGGCGCCCTGGAGAGGCTGCGGAGCGTCCCCGGCGTCACCGCCGCCACCGCCGCGCTCCTGCGCCACCTGGCGGCGCGCCTGGTCGGCGTCGTCCCGGCCCGTCCCGGTGTCCCGCCCCCGAGCTGGCGGGCCACCCGGTTCAACGAGCGGTACGCGCCCGCCCTGCGCCTCGCCGAGCTGGTCCTCGCCGGATCGTCGCTCCGGCAGGCCGGGCGGCCCGCCGTACGGATCGACGGGTTCGTCCTCGACCTGGCGCAGGTCTTCGAACGCTTCCTCACCGCCCGGCTGCGCGACCTGCTGACGCCGTACGGCGTGCGCTGCGAGGCCCAGCAGGGGAGCCACCGCCTGGACCGGGGCGGCCGGGTGCGGTTCCGGCCCGACGTCATCGCCCACCGCCGCGGCCGGCCGGTGACCGTGGTCGACGCCAAGTACCAGGTGCTGGAAGGGGACCCGCCCGCCGGGCACCTGTTCCAGCTGATCTCCTACTGCACCGCCCTCGGTCTGGACCACGGGCACCTCGTCTACGCCGCGGGGAGGGCGCCCGCCGGGCCGTACCGCATCACGGGCTCCGGCATCACAGTCACCGCGCACGTCCTCGATCTCGGCCTGCCGCCCGACCGGCTCGACCGGGAGGCGCGGGAGCTCGCGGAACGGATTGCTTTCACCGCAACACCGTGATGTACATCTGCTACATTCATGACATGAGCGAACCGGTGATCGAATCCATGGCGGAGGTCCGGAGTCACCTCGCGGACGTCATCGACCGGGCCCGCCGGGACGAGACCCCGACGATCATCACTCGGCGCGGCAGGCAGGAGGCCGTGGTGATCGACATCAACGAGTACCAGCGCCTGCGTGATCTCGCGGAGCAGGTCGAGGAGACGTGGCTCAACCGGTTGGCCGACGAGGCGGAGGCTGAAGGCACAGAGGGGTCCGTGTCGCTCGAAGAGATGGCCGCCCTGCTCCGCGATCAGCGCGGTTGACCCGATGGGGTATGTCACGCGGTTCACTCCGCACGCCCAGCGGGACATGCTGAAAATCCCCCGCCCCGACGCGCTGCGCATCCTCCGTCGCCTCACCGAGCTCCAGCAGGCGATGGACGCGGCGGACACCGCCGCCTTCGACATCAAGGCCCTGCAGGGGCACGGCTCCCGCTGGCGGCTCCGGGTCGGGGACTACCGCGTCGTCTACACGATCGAGGACGGCCGGCTGCTCGTGTGGGTCCTGGCCGTCGGCAACCGTCGTGAGGTCTACCGCGGCCTGTGAGATCCGTACGGGGAATGCGCGGCCTCCTGTCCGGAGCTCAGGAGGGGGAGGCGAAGCCCCGGGGGCGGCAGCACTGCTTGTACTTGCGGCCGGAGCCGCACCAGCAGGGGGCGTTGCGCTCGGGCGGCCAGGGGACCAGGGCGCCGGCCGGGCCGCGGCTCTCGGCGTACGCCAGGACCGTGTCCTCGCCGGGCCGCCCGCCGGCCTTCTCCGCGAAGGACGCGAAGTCCTCGAACGAGCAGCGCAGCAGAGAGACCCGGATGCCCAGCTCCCCGGCCTCCAGGGCGCCGGTCTCCACCTCCGCCCGGTGCGCGTCCCAGTCCGCCCCCTCGGACTCCGCCAGCGCGGGCCAGCGGCCGACGAGCCGCTCGAAGTCGGCCCGGGGCCAGAACGGTTCGACGTCCGTCGCGGTGCGGTCGCGGCCGTCCGCCCCCAGGTCGTAGTCGCCTGCCGCCAGGTCGTAGTCCTCGGCGAGAAGACGCCGCTGCGCCGACTGCCCCGATGGGGGAGCCTCGTCGGGGAAGCCCATGGCGCGCCGTACCCGGTTGACCGCCGTGCCCAGCTGCTCGACGCCGAAGTCGTCCCCGGCGTCGCGGGCCCGGGCCTCGCCGGAGGCGAAGATCTTCAACGCGCCCGCGAGGTCGTCGGTCTCCTCGAGGGACTCCCCGTAGATCTCGTAGGCGCTCCAGTCGTCCCGGCCGGCCTGCCGGACCTCCCGGAAGACCTCGGCGGCCTCGTCGATCCGGCCCATCGTGACCAGCAGCGCCGCGATCCAGACCTTCGGCTCGGTCTCGTCGTCGCGGATGTCCTCGGCGTCGGCCCGCCGCAGGGTGGCCAGCGCCTCCTCCAGCAGGCCGAAGTCCTCCTGGACCCCGCTCACCGCGACCATGGCGAAGGCGGGTTCGAAGTCGTCACCGCGGAGGGCAGGATCGTCCACGGCCGCGAGCAGGCGGGCGACCACCGGGTCGGGGGAACCCGCCTTGAGGGCGTCGGGCAGGGCGAACTCGATGTCACCGAGCGATACGAGGTCGTTCTTCGCGGGCATGCGGAGACCTTACGCCCCGACCGGCGCGCAGGCCGGCCGTATCGGAGAAGCCGTCCGTACCTGCCGCGGGCTGTCAGGTACGGGCGGCACGATGGGGGCATGGAGACCTTGACGACGCGGCGGCTGAACCGTGCGACGCTGGCCCGGCAGATGCTGCTCGCCCGGGAGAAGAGCGACGTCGTCACGGCGGTGGAGCGGCTCGGTGGCATGCAGGCGCAGGAGCCCCGGCACCCCTTCACCGGGCTGTGGACGCGGCTGGAGGACTTCCGCCGCGAGGACCTGCACCGGGCGCTGCACGAGCACTCCGTGGTCCGCGCCACGATGATGCGGGCCACGCTCCACCTGGTGAGCGCGGCCGACCACGCGAGGTTCCGGCCGGTTCTCGCACCGTCGCTCGCCGCCGCCCTGCACGGGCGCGGCGAGCTGACCGCCGGGCTGGACCTCGACGCGCTGCTGCCCGTCGCCCGCGCCGTCCTCGCCGAGGGGCCGCGGGACTTCACCGAGCTGCGCGCCCTGCTCCAGCGGCACTTCCCCGACGTCAACGAGCGCGCGCTGGGCTACGCCGTACGGATGAGCCTCCCGCTGGTCATGGTCCCCACCGAGGACCGCTGGGCCTTCCCGCCCGCAGCGAAGTTCGCCCTGCCCGAGGCCCCGTCGGATGCCCCGTCGGATGCCCTGCCGGGGGCGGCCCTGCCCGAGGCCGCGCCGGATGCCCTGCCCGGCGCGGGGGCCGGTCAGGCGGAGGAGTCGGCGGAACCGGGAGGACCGGAAGACCCGGTGGGAGAGCTGGTGCTGCGCTATCTGGCGGCCTTCGGCCCGGCCACCGCCGCCGACGCGCAGACCTGGACCGGGCTGAAGGGGCTGCGCGCCGTACTGGACGGGCTCCGTCCCCGGCTGGCCGTCTTCCGCGATGAGCGGGGCAGGGAGCTGTTCGACCTGCCCGGCGCCCCGCGCCCGGACGAGGAGACGCCTGCCCCGGCGCGCTTCCTGCCCGACTTCGACAGCCTGGTGCTCGCCCACGCTGACCGCACCCGGCTGATGGCCGAGGAGTACCGCGGGCGCGTCACCACCAAGAACCTCCGGGTGCGGGCCGTGTTCCTGTGGGACGGCACCGTCCGCGGCACCTGGCAGGCGGAGGTCAGACGGAAGGCGGCCGTCCTGCGGCTGACCCCTTTCGAGCCGCTGCCGCGGGAGGCGTTCGCCGAGCTGACCGCGGAGGGTGAGGCGCTCCTGCGCTTCCTGGAGCCGGACGCCGCCGCCTTCGAGGTGCGGGCCGAGGAGGCCTGACGCCGGGAGGAGGGCCGCCGCCGCAGGGCCGGTGCCGGGCGCGCGGCGGGACGTCAGGACTCGGCCCACTCGGCGATCGAGTTGAGGATCTCGCCCAGCTCGTGGCCGCGCCGGGTCAGCGCGTACTCCACCCGCGGCGGTTTGTCGGGATGGACGGTCCGGGTGAGCAGTCCTTCGCCTTCGAGGGTCTGGAGCCGGTCGGCGAGCGTCTTGGGGCTGATGCCGGGCAGCAGGTGCTGCAGCTCGCCGTACCGCTTCGCGCCGGGCAGCAGATGGAAGATCACCAGTGGTGTCCACTTGCTGCCGACGAACGAGAGCGTCCGGGTCACCGAGCACGTCTCCGGCGTCACGGGGGAGTCGACCTGTGAGCTTCCCATACTTGAAGTTCCTACAGGAAAAGTGCGTACTTCACAATATGAAGTAGCTTCCCTAACGTCATCGGCATGACATCGCTCTCCGCATCGCTCTCCGCATCGCCCTCCACGTCGCCCTCCACGTCGCCCTCCGCGTCACCTTCCGCATCGCCCTCCGCGTCGCTCTCCGTCGCGGTCCACGGCGCCACGGGCACCCAGGGCTCGCACATCGCCCGCCGCCTCCGCGCGGCCGGACACGACGTCCGGCCACTCGACTCCCGCTCCCTCGACCTCACCGACGCCGACTCCGTCGTCCGGGCGTACGGCCCGGCCGACGCGGTGGTGGTGCAGCTGCCGCTGGTGTTCGGCCCGGCGGCCCTCACCCACGCCGAGACCCTGCTGACCGCGCTGACCGCGCTGGCCGAGGCGGGTCCGTCCCGGGTGGTGTTCAACCCCGGCATGGCCCTGCCGCCGGAGCCGGTCGGCGTGCCGTACGTCGACGCGCGCGTCCTGCTGGCCCGACGGCTGCCCGGAGCGGTCCAGACGGCATCGGTGATCGGCCCGGCCGGGATGTACCTGGAGAACCTGCTGATGCCCTGGTCGGTGCGGAGGGTCGCGCAGCAGGGCGAACTGGCCTACCCGCTGCCCGCGGCGGCTCCCGCGTCGTGGACGGCCCTCGACGACCTCGGCGACGCTGTGGCCGCCCTCCTGCGCGAGGACGCCCCCGCGGCCGTCGGCCTGCTGTCCGGCCCGCCGCTCACCGGTGACCAGGTCGCGGCGGAGGTCGCCGCCGCCGTGGGCCGCGACGTGCGCTGGGTCCACCTGGACCCCGCGGAGTACGGACGGCTGATCGCACCGGTGATCGGAGACGCCGCCGCGGCGGGCGTCGCCGCCGTCTACGAGCAGGCCGCCGCCTCGGCGTCTCCGCCCCCTCCGCCCGCCGGGATCCTGCGGTCCGCCCCCACCGGCGTGCGGGAGTGGGCCGCCCGGCAGCGCTGGGCCGTCACCGGATCGGGCGCGGCCGTCACCGGATCGGGCGGGGCCGCCGCCGAGCCGGGCTCAGAGGGTGCAGGATGATCGAGCCGTTTCGCTCTGCGGCCGCCGGGTGACGTCGTCCACGGACTGGACCGCCAGGGCGGCGGTGAGACGTGAAGCGAGCGCCGCGACCGCGGCGCGCAGTTCCGGCCCGCCCTCGACGCGGAGGGGGAACGGCACGTTCGGCAGCCACTCCTGCGCGTACATCGCCGGGTTGCTCGTGCTGCCGATGAGCACGCACCCGTCCCCCGACGGTTCGAGCCGTCCCATGGGCGGCCGGATCCAGGGCGCCACCTCGGAGAGGGGGGCATCGAACACGACGCGCGTGGCGAACTCCCACCCGGTGCCCAGGTTCTCCTCCAGCGCGGCCACCGGGTCGAGGCCGTCGGGCGGCTCGAACGCGTGCGTGCTCCGCCGGACCCGGCGGACGCGGTCGACCCGGTAGGTGCGGACGGCATCCGCGCGGTGGGAGTGGCACAGCAGGTACCAGCGCCCGTGGCGGACGACGACCGCCCAGGGGTCCACCTCGGCCTCCCACTCGTTGCCGGACTCGCTGCGGTAGGCGACCACCACGCGCCGCCGGTCCGCGATGGCCGCCACGAGCGCGCCGGTGGTGGCGGGATCCGGACGCGCCGAGAACCGGTCGGGCGCCGCCGACGCATGCTCGCGCAGCGCGGCGGCCTGCCGGCCGACGTTCTCGGGCAGGGCCCGGACGACCTTCTCCAGGGCGGTTCCGACGAGGTCGCCGACGTCGGCGGACGCAGGTTGGCCGTTGAGCACCGCCATGACCAGGCCGAGCGCCTCGGGCTCGGTGAAGGCGACCGGAGGCAGCCGGGTCCCGCGCCCGAGCCGGTATCCGCCGTAGGGGCCGCGGGCCGACTCGACGGGGATGCCCGCCTCGCGGAGGATCCCGACGTACCGGCGCGCGGCCCGCTCCGTGACGCCCAGGCAGGCGGCGAGCTCGCCGGCCGTCACGCCGGGACGGGCCCGAAGGATCTCCATGGCGCGCAGGGCCCGCGCGGTGGGACTGGGTTCGGTCGGCACACGAGCACATTAGGAGGTTGCGGGACGAACAGGAAGTAGAACGTCCGGAATCGGTCCTAGCCTGGCGTCCTGCCCGAGTCTCGCGGGCAGGACGCCGCCGGAACGCGCTGAGGAAAGAGAACTGATCATGGACATCCTGCTCATCGCCGGACTGTGGCTCGACGGATCCGCGTGGCACGACGTCGCGGCTGAACTCGAGGCGCTCGGCCACCGCCCCGTGCCGGTCACCTTGCCCGGGCAGGGCGACGGGTCCGCCTCGGCCACTCTGGACGACCAGGTGGCGGCCGTGCTCTCCGCCGTGGACTCGGCGTCGGGAACGCCCATGGTGGTGGGGCACTCCGCCGCCGGCACCCTGGCCTGGCTGGCCGCCGACGCACGCCCGGAGCGGGTCGCCAAGGTCGTGCTCGTCGGCGGCTTCCCGTCCGCCGACGGGCAGCCCTACGCCGACTTCTTCGAGCTGGAGGACGGCGTCATGCCCTTCCCCGGCTGGGGGCCGTTCGAAGGACCGGACTCCGCCGACCTCGGCGAGGAGGCCCGCCGGGATTTCGCGTCCGCGGCGATCCCCGTGCCCGCAGGGGTGGCGAAGGGCGTGGTGCGCCTGACGGACGAGCGGCGGTTCGACGTCCCCGTCCTCGTCGTGTGCCCCGAGTTCACCCCCGCCCAGGCTCGGGAATGGATCGCCGCCGGTGACGTGCCCGAGCTGGCCGGAGCCAGGAACCTCGGCTTCGTGGACATCGACTCGGGCCACTGGCCCATGATCACCAGGCCGGTGGAGCTCGCCCGGCTTCTGGCCGCAGCGGCTTCTGAGGCCTGATCTACCGCCACCTCTCGGTCCTGCCGTCGTCCGGGGAGTCGTCCAGGGCGAAGGAGAGGTAGCGGTCGGCGGAGCGGCGGACGGCCTCGGCGCCGTCGGTGCGCACGACCCGCTTCCACCAGCCGCCGTAGACGCGCTCGAACGGGTACGGCTCCAGCAGCGACAGGGCGCGGCGGACCGTCCGGGGGCGCTCGGGGATGAGGTTCGGGTAGCTGTACATGAAGCTCACCCAGCGGCGGTCGGCGACCACCTGGAGGATGTCGCCGGACAGCAGCGCGCCCCGGCCGTCCCCGCCGTCGCGCCAGTGCAGCACCTGGCCGCCGGCGAAGTGCACGCCCGCGTTGACCAGCGTCAGCCCGTCGAGGATCTCGCAGGTGTCGCCCTCCCAGAACACCACCGAGTCGTCCGGCCGGGCCACCCACCGCCGGTCGGCGGCATGGATGTGGACCGGCGCGTCGAAGGCGTGCGCCCACTCGACCATCGAGCCGTAGAAGTGCGGATGGCTGATCGCGATGGCGTCGACCCCGCCGAGCTCCCGGACCTCCCGGATCACGTCGTCGTCGAGGTGGCTGACCATGTCCCACAGCACGTTCCCGGCGGGTGTGCGGACCAGCAGGGCCCGCTGGCCGATGGCGGTGGCGGGGTCGGTGCCGATGCCGACCACCCCGGGGCCCTCCTCGGCGGCCTTCAGCCGGTGCCCGGCGGCGCGCAGCTCGTTCAGGGAGGTCCAGCGCTGGCCCTCCCAGCCGACGTACTGCCGCTCGTCCTCGCAGATCGGGCAGTTCTCGCGCGGGGCGCCGTACTGGACCCCGCAGGTCACGCAGATGGGCAGATCGTTCATGGCGCCTCCCGCTCATCGCTCACCGCTTCAGCTTGTACCTCTTCCCCGACGAACCCGGGAACACGACGACCAGGTGCTCCTCCCCGGCATCGCGGACCCGTACGTAGACCCGGACCCGGTAGCGGCCCTTCCCCGCGATCGCCAGGTTCGGCATCGGGGCGCCCGCGCCCACGTCTCCGCCGTCCTTCTCCGGCACGGTGAGCCGGCCGCTGCGGCTGACGACCGGCACCTCGGTGACCTGGTCCCACCCGGCCGTCCGCGGTGGCGGCGCGGTGCGGAAGGCCTTCACGGTGAGGCACAGATCGATGACGTCCTCGATGTGCCCGACGATGACCGCGCTGCCGGACGCCCCGATGAGGGCGCTGTCGTCGTAGAGCTCGCCGATCGCCCGCTCCGCCGCCTCCTCGCCCGCCTCGTCCCCGGGGTCGTGGACCAGATAGCCGTGATCGCCGTCGGCGAACAGGAAGTAGTTGGCCGTGGCCTGGGCGACGCCCTTCGTCCGGGGCCACGGGTCGCGGCACATCGCGTTCTTCTCGGCGATGTAGGCGGTGTTCGCCGCCTCCGCCTCCTCGGCCGACCACAGCAGCTCGGGATGGGTCGCGCCGACGACCTCCGGGCAGACGTAGACGAGGTCCCACGGGTCCGCGCCCCACCCGGGCCGTGCGCTCCCGGCCCGCGTCAGAATCGCCTCCTGCCCGGCGCGGTCCTTCGCCCGGCACAGCGCCCGCCCGTACGCGAGGATCTGCTGGTCCGACAGGCTGTCCGGGAACACGGGCGTGACTCCGCCGTCCGTGCCCCGCGCCCAGCACAGGAACGCGGCGTCGCGTTCCGCGGGTTTCAGGTCGCCGAAGGCGGGCCGGTCGTAGCAGTCCGTCGACCAGCCGGTGTAGGTGAGGTGCGGGGTCTGCTCCGGGTGGATCAGCGCGATGACCGGCAGCACGGCCACGGCCGCCACCGCGATGCGGACCACGCGCCGCCGCGCGGGCGCCAGGCCTGCCGGCGGGCCCGCCGGATGGCCCTCGGCGGGCAGTTCACGGGCGGTCGCCGCGATCCACACGGTGCTGACGAGCCATGCCGCGTCCATCACGACCGGCACCGCCAGACCGTCGCCGGAGATCCCTCCGAAGAGGACGTTGAGCGGGATCACCAGCGCGTAGACGCCCACCGACGCCCATCCGGCGATCTGCGTGCCGCGGCTCCACCGGCCGTCGCGCCGCTGCCCGACGACCGTGATGACGATCGCCGCCACTCCGCCCAGCATCAGGACCGGTCCGACGACGCCGCCCGAGCCGAGCTCTGGGAGGTCGAGTTCGTCGAGCAGCTCGTCGGCCATCCCGGCCAGCTCGACCGCGAACACCGTTCCGGCCGCCGCGCGCAGCACGCGGGACCGCCAGCGGATGACGAGCAGGTAGAGGACGTCGATCACGGTCCACAGCGCGAGCTGGAATGCCGCATCGACCACGTCGGGGAGCAGTGCGATCGGATACCACAGCACGAGGGCGTACACCACCGCCAGGTACAGCAGCCGGCGCAGCGCCTTCGCCCGGCGGTCCAGCGGTCCCGGCGCGGGGGCACGCAGGATCAGCCACAGGAACGCGGCCTTCACCAGAGCGGCTGCGAACAGCGCCACGGTCGTCGGGGTGTCGAACCCGTCTGGCGCATGGAACCCCGCATAGGCCGGCGGCGACCATTCGGCGGCCACCCAGAGCCAGGCGTCGCCGAGCGCCAGGCCCGCGACCGCCGCGGCAAGGACCAGACCTACTGATCCGACCCTGACAACCCGCCAGAAACCATCCGAAAGCATGAGAGGTGATCTTAGTGCGGCACCACCGTGCAGGCGGACCTGCCGGAAGCCGGACCCCGTGTCACCACCGCCCGCCCCGGCGAGCCGCCGCCCGGCTCCGTAGGAGCACTCCCGTTCGCCTCCGGCTGACGGCCCGGTCCCCGCCGTCCGGGGGGGTCACGGTCGCTTCCGGTGCGCGTCAGGAACCGGCCAGCCGCCCGGACACACCGCGGATCGCGTTCTGCAGCCCGGCGTCGCCCGGCACCTCCTGGACGAAGTACCACCAGAAGCCGCCGCCCAGGCTCCACTCGTAACCGAGCGCGGCCGCGTAGTAGTGCCCGGCCAGCGCCCGCCGGGCCGCCGCGGTGTCGGCGGCGTCGAACGCCCAGTACGCCTTGGTGGTGTCCGCGCTCCAGTAGCCGAGCTCGCCGAGCGCGACCTTCTGCCCCGGGAACTCGGCGTGCAGGGCGTTCATCACCTGGTCGAAAGCGAGCCCCAGCGGTGCGTCCTCGGCGTAGACCGAGAGCGCCACCACGTCGACGTCCTCGCGGACCGAGGCGGGCAGGTTCTCCCGGGCCCAGGTGAAGACGGACCAGCGGGCGGCGTCGGTGCCCAGCTGCCAGTAGAGCGTCACGACGACCTTCGCCTGCGGCCGGGCCTCGCGCACGTAGGCGGCCGCGTCGGCGATCTTGTTCGTGATCCGGTCGTCGTCCGCGACGGGCCGCTGGCCCCGGCAGCCGCCGTCCACCCAGCAGCCGTTGACCTCGTTGCCCACCTCCCACGCCTCGATCTCCGGGTAGGCGTCGACGTAGGCCTTCATCCGGGCCAGGTAGGCGGCGCGGGTGTTCTCCCGGGCGAAGGCCGAGTCCAGCGGCTGGCCGAGCACCTTCAGCCCGGCGGCGCGGGCGGCCTGCACCGCGGCCCGGTAGTGCTCGGGGTCGCCGCGGTCCTCGTCCGGCTCGAAGACGATCCGCACCCAGCCGTCCGGCCCGGTCAGCCAGCGCGCCAGTCCGGGCCGCCCCCGGTGCCCGGCGACCTCGGTCACGGTCAGGCCGGTCCAGGTCTCGGCGCCGCGCGCCGCCGCGGAGGCGGGGCCGTACTCGCTGAGCATCAGGTCGTTCGCGGTGTGCAGGGCGTCCAGCGCGCGCTGGCCGTACCGGCCCCGCTCGGCGTCGGAGGCGGCGGCGCGGGCGCGGTCCAGCTCGGCGGTGGCCGCGGCGTAGGCGCGCTCGAACTCCGCCGAGCGACGGTAGCCGCTCCGTACGGCCAGCGCCGCGTCGAGCCTGCGCCGGGCGTCCAGCGCCGCCTGGAGGTTGAAGACGACGGTCCCGCGGCCGGTGAAGCCGGTCCCGCCGTTGTCCACGACCACGGTGGAGTAGCCGCGCGAGGTCGGCCAGTTGACGGCGAAGGCCACCGCCCGGTCCGGGACGTCGAACCGCCAGCGGCCGGGCGGGCCCCCGGCGTACAGCGGCCACTCCCGCACGACCTCGAGGGTCGCCGGGTCGAGCAGCGCGTCGCTGTCGGAGCCGCCGCTGCCGTGCATGACCTTCTTGACGGCCTCGCCGGTCAGCTCGGTGCCCTTCCCGGCCGCGTCGTAGAACTTCAGGACGACGGCGTCGTCACCGGTGCGGGTGAACACGACGGCCCCCACGATGAGGAGGAGCAGGACGGCGAGGAGCGAGCGCGGCCCGAACCGCCGCACGCCCGCGACCACGCCGCGTACGGGTCCCGGCCGAAGGTCTCCGCCTGAACGCCGCGGGAGGCCGGGCCGTGCGCGTCCGCCCGCGCGACGGCGGTGCCGGGGCGCGCGGGAGGTCTCCGCGGCCTGCTCCCGGCGGGCGGCGGAATGCGGAGAGCGGTGTTCGCGCATGCACTTCTGTTTCGAGGGTCGACGGTTCCGGGTGCATGCTATGCGCCGCCGGCAGGAGGGAACTCCCGTGGGATCGCGCCGCGGAGCAGGGACGGGACGTCGTGCGGCGCCCTCGGGGAGGCTGCACGGCGGAGCCGTACGGAATGAACGAGGAACCGCGTGATCGATTACTGATGCATCCGATATGCAAAAGTTATTTATATATGTTATGATTGGAGAGATAAATCTATTTCTTGTTTAGCATTGTCGTTCCCCGCGCTGAGAGAGGAACGACGGTTCATGTACGCAGCACAGCCGAGCCAGACCGCGATCATGGCGGCGGCGGCCCGCGCGGCCCACCTCGTGGTGGACCGGGAGCCCTTCATCTTCCACGACACCGCGGCCGCGTCCCTGCTCGGCCCGCTCGCCGAGGAGATCATCGGCTACCACCGGGTGCACGGCGACCATCTCATCCTGGCGGGCACCCGCGCCCAGGTGACGGCGCGCAGCCACTACACCGAACGCCGCCTGGCCGAGCTGGCCCGCGGCGGCCTGGAGCAGTACGTCGTGCTCGGTGCCGGCCTCGACACCTTCGCCCACCGCTCCGGGCCGACCGTCCGGGTCGAGGTCTTCGAGGTGGACCATCCCGCCACGCAGCAGTGGAAGCGGGGTCTGCTCGCGGCCGCGGGGATCGACCGTCCGGAGGGAACGTTCGTGCCGGTGGACTTCGAGACCGGCGATCTGACGACCGCTCTGACCTCCGCGGGCTTCGACCCGTCCAGGCCGGCCCTGGTGAGCTGGCTGGGGGTGTCCATGTACCTCACCCGGGACGCGGTCGAGGCCACGCTGGCCGCCGTCGGCCGCTTCGCCCCCGGCACGGAGCTGGTCATGGAGTACGCCCTGCCCCCGACCCTGCGCGACGAGCGGGGCGGCGCCTACGCGGACTTCGCCCTCCCCGCCGCCGCCGAGCGCGGCGAGCCCTGGCTGTCCTTCTTCGCCCCCGGCGACCTGTCGGCCCTGCTGGAGCGGCACGGTCTCGCAACGGCCGGGCACGTACGGCAGGCCGACAGCGTCGGCGCCGCACTCTGGCGCCGCTCCGACGCCCTGCGTCCCGCCGACCTGTGCCGCCTGGTCCGGGCGACCGTACCCGCCCGCTGAGCCCCCGGCGTCCCCCGGCCGGCCGCGGCGCGGGCCGACGGACGCCGGAGTGCCGGACGCCGGAGTGCCGGGCCGCGGGTCAGTGCACCTGCTCGCCGCCGACGAAGGTCATGGCGGCCCTCGTACGCCAGATGTCCTCCTGCGCTCCGGCGAACGGGTCGCGGTCCAGCACCACGAGGTCGGCGCGGTTGCCGGCCGCGATCGTGCCCGCGTCGTCGTCGTGGTTGATCCACGCCGACCCGGCCGTGTAGGCGGTCAGCACGGTGGCCAGGTCGATCGCCTGCCCCGGCAGGAACGGCGTCTGCGCCGTCGGGTAGTCCGCGTGCACCGAGCCGCCCGGCTCGGTGCGGTTGACCGCCACGTGCATGCCCTGGAGCGGGTCGGCGTTGGAGACGGGCCAGTCGCTGCCCGCGCAGAAGCGGGTGCCCGCGCGCAGCAGGTCGGCGAAGGGGTACTGCCAGGACGAGCGCTCCTCGCCCAGGAACGGGATGGTCAGCTCGTCCATCTGCGCGTGGTGGGTGGCCCACAGCGGCTGCAGGTTGGCCGTGACGCCGAGCCGGGCGAAACGCGGCACGTCGGCCGGGGTGACGATCTGCAGGTGCGCGATGTGGTGCCGCCGCTCGAGCCGGGTGACCGGGTCGGTGCCCTCCAGCGCGTCCAGCGCCTCGCGCACGGCCCGCTCGCCGATCGCGTGGAAGTGCACCTGGAAGCCGTGCCGGTCCAGCTCGGCGACGTACCCCTTCAGCGCCTCGGGGTCGACGTAGGACAGGCCCGTCCCGCCGCAGCGGCAGTAGGGCTCGATCACCGCGGCGGTGAAGTTCTCGGTGATGCCGTCCTGCATGATCTTCACCGAGCCGGCCCGGAACGTCTCCAGGCCCTCGGCGGCCTTGCGGCGCTCCAGCAGCCCGTCGATCTGCTCGGCGCCGCGCGCCCGGTCCCACCAGAGCGCGCCGGTCACCCGGGCCTTGAGCCTCCCGGAGGACGCGGCGGAGACGTAGGTGGGCAGCTGGTCGTCCGAACCGGCGTAGGAGCCGACGATGGCGTCCTGCCAGCCGGTGATCCCCAGGGAGAACAGGTGGGACTGGGCGTCCAGCAGCGCCTCCAGCAGGTCCTGCCCGGTCGGGCGCGGGGCGAGCAGGCCCACCAGGTCCATCGCGCCCTCGTGCAGCACGCCGCTCGGCGCGCCGTCGGCGTCGCGCTCGATCCGGCCGTCGGCCGGGTCGGGGGTGTCGCGGGTGATCCCGGCGATCTCCAGGGCCCGGCCGTTCACCCAGGCGGCGTGGTGGTCGCGCTGGATCAGGTAGACGGGCCGGTCGAGGAAGTCGAGCTGCGAGCGGTGCGGCAGGCCGCCGGGGAAGGCCGACATGTCCCAGCCGCCGCCGTCGATCCACTCCCGGTCCGGGTGGGCCGCGGCGTAGCCGGCGACCTTCTCCAGGTACTCCGGCAGCCCGTAGACCGCCGACAGGTCGCACCTGGCCCGCTCCAGCCCGGCCTGGACCGGGTGCATGTGGGCGTCGGTGATCCCCGGGACCAGCAGGCCGCCGCCCAGGTCGACGGTCTCGCAGCGGGGGGCGGCCAGCCGCGCCAGCTCGGCCTCGGCGCCGACGGCGGCGATCCGCCCGTCGCGGACCAGTACGGCCTCGGCGAAGGAGCCGGCGGCCAGGAAGGCGCGCCCGCCCCGGAAGAGCAGGTCCGTCATACGTTGATCCTCTCTGGATCCGCGGTCGTCGTGTCAGCGGTCGTGTCAGCGGCCGGTGATGGAGTCGGCCAGCCGGGCCAGCACGGAGGTGCGGCCGAGCCCGGCCCGCTCCCGCGCGTCGGCCCGGCGGTACAGGTCGTACATGGCGTGCACCCCGATCCAGCGCAGCGGTTCGATCTCCCAGCTTCGCACCCTGCGGTCCACCCAGGGCAGGGAGACCAGCTCGGTCTCCTCGCGCAGGACCAGATCGCGCAGGGTACGGCCGGCGAGGTTGGCCGCCGACACCCCGTGGCCGGTGTAGCCGCCCGCCCAGCCGATCCCGGTGGCGTGGTCCACGTGCACGGTCGCGCACCAGTCGCGCGGCACGCCCAGCACCCCCGACCAGGTGTGGGCCACGCGCGAGGCCCGCACCGCGGGGAACATCTGCGTCAGCAGCTCCCACAGGGCCTCGACCGTCCAGGCGTGCGTGCGCCCCCGGTCGTCCACCCGCGAGCCGTACAGGTACGGCTTGCCGCGACCGCCGAACGCGATCCGCCCGTCGGCGGTCCGCTGCGCGTACATGTAGTAGTGGGCCAGGTCGCCGAGGAGCTCGCAGCCCTCCCAGCCGATCTCGTCCCACAACCCGCCCAGCGGCTCGGTGACGATCATCGAGCTGTTCATCGGCAGCCAGGCCCGGTGGTACTGCCGCATCTCCGCGGTGAACCCCTCGGTGGCCCGGATGACGTAGTCGGCGCGGACCGTCCCGTACGGCGTGCGCGCCGTACGCGGCGCGATCCCGGTCACCGGGGTGCGCTCGAAGACCTCCACCCCGAGTCCCCGGACGGTCTCCGCCAGGCCGCGGACCAGTCTGGCCGGCTGGACCCTGGCGCAGTGCGGGCTCCAGACCGCGCCGACCGCCCCGCTGACCCGCAGGCGGCGCTCCCGCTCGTCCGGCTCCAGCGGCCGCAGGTCGTCCTCGGTCCAGCCCCAGTGGCGCGCGTGGGCGACCAGCTCGTGCAGGCGCCGTTCCTGGGCCGCGTTGGTGGCGACGGTGGTGACGCCGCCCTTGACGACGTCGGCGTCGATCCGCTCGTCCCGGGCCACGGCGACGACCTCGTCGACCGTCTCGAACATCACCCGCTGGAAGCGCCGGGCCGCGTCCTCCCCGTGCGTGCGCGCGTAACGCTCGGGGGTCCCGGCCAGCTCGCCGACCAGCCAGCCGCCGTTGCGCCCGGACGCGCCGTACCCGGCGAACTCCTTCTCCAGCACGACGACGCGCAGGGCCGGGTCGGCCTTCTTCAGGTAGTACGCGGTCCACAACCCGGTGTAGCCGCCGCCGACGATCACCACATCGGCGTCGCGGTCGCCCTCGAGGGGCGTCCCCGCCTCGGGGACGCCGAGGGAGCGGAACCAGAAAGAGACGTCACCGTTGATGAAGTCATCCGAAAGAGGGACACGCGTGCTCATGGCCCAATATCCTGCTATATCCGTTAGTCGGGCCGCGCGTTCCGACGGAAACCGTTGCGCAACCGCGTCATGAGTGATCTTTGTCGACGTAACGGGCACCTCATCCGCGCGTAGCAGCGCTGTAACAGGACTCCGTCAGGCTCGGTGCCAGACGGAGGGAGCGTTCCGATGGGGTTCTTGCGGATTCGTACGACGGTGGACGAGCGGCCGGGACGGCTGGCGTCGCTGGCCGCCGCGCTCGCGGAGAAGGGCGGCAACATCCTCGGCCTGAGCGTCCACCCCGACGCCGACGGCACGGTGGACGAGTTCGTCGCCGAGATCCCCGCGGCCCCCGAGGCCGTGCGGGAGGCGCTGGAGGCGGCCGGCGGGCGGCGGGTCCAGGTCGTGCCCGCAGGAGCCCACGAGCTGACCGACGAGCCCACCCGGGCCCTACTGCTCGCCTCCCGGCTGCGGACCACGCCCTGGCGCCTGCCGGAGCTGCTCAAGGAGCTGCTGCGCGCCGACGACGCCCGCTGGGTCTACGGTTCCGATATGAGCGACCTGCCCGATCCGACCCTCCTCACCCTGCCCGTGGCCGACCGCCGGGCGATCCGGGTGCGCCGCGGCGACCTGCCGTTCACGCTGACCGAGGCCGCCCGCGCCGCCTCGTTCGTCCGGCTGGCCCAGCCTCCGGCAGAGGAGACCGGCCCGGCCGAGCGGTCCGTCAGACTGGCCGACGGCACCGAGACCGAGATCCGGCCGCTCACCCCCGTCTACCGTGAGGCCGTGCGCGACCTGCACGACCGCTGCTCGCCGGAGAGCCGCCGCTTCCGCTACTTCACCGCGATGCCCGCGCTGCCCGAGCGCGTCTTCGACCGGCTCTGCGACCGGGAGCGCGGGCACTCGATCGTCGCCGGGCGCGACGGGCAGGTGGTCGCGCTGGCCAGCCTGGTGTTCACCCCCGATCCGGGGACCGCCGAGCTGGCCTTCCTGGTCGAGGACCGCTGGCAGGGCAGGGGACTGGGCGCCGCCCTGGCCCGGATGCTCGTCGCGGAGGCCCGCGACCTGGGCTTCGCCGAGGTGAAGGCGACGCTGCTCTCCGACAACGTGCGGATGCGCAGGCTCCTGGTCTCGCTCGGCGCGACCCTCGGCTACACCGACGACCCCGGCGTGGTGGAAGCCAGGCTGGGGATCGGCGTGATGGCGACGGCGTCCCCGAGCTGAACCCATCACCCGGTCCCTCTGGTCCGAAGGGAGCTCAGGGCCCTTCGGACCAGGGGGATCACCCCTCCCGCCCGGCGGCCCCGGCCCCGGGCGGCTCCGCCGCGGACCGTGCCGCCGTGTCATCCGGTGCCGCCGTGTCGTCCGCCGTGTCGTCCGCCGCCTGCGGGCCGTCTGCCGCCTGCGGGGCGCCCAGGGCGTCCAGGCGGCGCTCGATCCGGTCCAGGCTCTCCTGGATCCGGTCCAGCTTCCCGCCCAGCGACGGCCCCAGCCCGGTGAGCACCTCCTCGGCGGTGACCAACCGGCCCCGGTCGCCGCCCCGGCCGTCGAGCACCGCGACCACATGGGCGCGCACGGCCTCCAGCCGCGCCCCCCGCTTGGTCAGCACCTGCGCCGCGAGCCCCTCGCCCTCGCGGATCAGGCCGAGCAGGATGTGCTCGGTGCCGATGTAGGTGTGGCGCAGGTCGAGCGCCTCCCGCAGCGACAGCTCCAGCACCTTCTTGGCGCGGGGAGTGAACGGGACGTGCCCGGACGGCGGGGCCGAACCCTGGCCGATGATCTTCTCGATGTCGCTGCGGACCTGCTCCAGGCCGATGCCGAAGGACTGCAGCGCGCGGGCCGCGACGCCGTCCTCCTCCCCGAGCAGGCCGAGCAGGACGTGCTCGGTGCCGATGTGGTCGTGGCTGAGCCGCCGGGCCTCCTCCTGGGCCAGGACCACGACGCGGCGGGCACGGTCGGTGAAGCGCTCGAACACGGAGGGCCTCCGATGGGGGAGTCGAGTTGCTCTTGACCCCACTATGCGCCAGGCCCTCCGGTCAGCGGGAGGACATATCTCCACAGATCTCCGGCGGACTCCGCGAGCCGGTCCAGGGCCCCCGAAGCCGCGCCGGCCGTCCTCAGGGGGTCCAGTGCGGGTCGCGGCCCAGGTGGCGCAGCAGGGCCGCGACCTCGTCGTCGCCGGGCTCGGGGGCCAGCGCGGCGGCGTAGGCGAAGCCGCGCACCGGCTCGGCGGTCTCCCGTGCCACCACCAGCAGCTCCCGCGCCAGCTGCGGGGTGAGCGGGGACGGCCGGCCGGTGGCGATCGCGATGTCCCAGGCGTGCACGGCCGCGTCGAGCGCGCACGCGCCCGCGCCCAGCCAGGGCGCCATCTTGTTCGGCGGCATCGGCACGGGCACCTCGGCGGCGTCCCTGTCGACCGCCGCCCACGCCTTGGCCGAGCGCTCCATGGCGGCCTCCACGTGGGCCAGCGGCTCGCCGCTCAGTGAGCCGGACGGCGCGAAGGGGTTCTCCTCCGGGCCGGGCTCTCCGGTCAGGAAGGCGGCGTAGGCGACCTGGTCGCCCGCGGCGTGCTGGATCACCTGGGTGACGTTCCAGTCGGTGCAGGGGGTGGGCAGCTCCAGGGCGTCGGCGGGGAGGCCGGCCACGACCGTGCGGAGGGCGTCGTGCGAGGCGTCGAGCAGAATCCAGCCGGAGTTCATCTCATGTCCTTTCATCCCCTTCAGCATATCGGAATGGAACGCTTTATTCCACTATTGGAGTGGAGGGGCGGAAGGCCGGACCCGGCGAGTCGGCAGGGGTGACGCTACGGAGCGAGGTCCGTCCCGATGTCGGAGCGGAAGTGCCGGTGCAGGCCCTCCGGCGGCAGGCGCTCGGCACCGTCTCGCCGCCCTCCGCGCGGCGGGCGACCGCCGGATCGGCAAGCGATAGAATTTGACATTCTCATGTGAGATTGACGTCCGATCTCTACCCGGCGCCGTCCCGGGTGCCTAAGGTCTGCCGCATGACGATCCACGACTTCATCGACGCGCTGCCCAAGGCCGAGCTCCACGTCCACCTCGTCGGCTCGGCCTCGGTGCCCACGGTCCTCGAACTGTCCCGCCGCCACCCCGGCGGCGGGGTGCCGACCACCGAGGAGGAACTGCGGGCGTTCTACCGGTTCCGGGACTTCGGCGAGTTCGCCGTCGCCTACCAGGCGGTCAACGCCCTGGTCCGCGAGCCCGAGGACGTGGCCACCCTGGTGACGGGCCTGGCCCGGGACCTGGCCGCGCAGAACGGGCGCTACGCGGAGGTGACCGTCACGCCGTACGCCCACCACGTCGTCGGGATGCCGGCCGGGGAGGTCACCGAGGCGCTGGACCTCGCCGCCCGGCGGTCCCTGGACGAGCACGGCGTCCGGGTCGGCTACATCTTCGACATCCCCGGCGAGTACGGCGCCGAGGCCGCCCGGGTCACCCTGGACCACGCCCTGCAGGAACCTCCCCAGGCATTGGTAGCTTTCGGCCTGGCCGGGATCGAGCAGGAGAGGGTCCACCACCGCGACGCCTTCCGGGACGCCTTCCGTGCGGCCACGGCCGCAGGTCTGCGCAGCGTGCCGCACGCGGGGGAGATGACCGGCCCCGAGACGATCTGGGAGGCCGTCGACCACCTCGGCGCCGAACGGATCGGGCACGGCATCTCCTGCCTGGACGACCCCCGCCTCGTCGACCGGCTGCGGGACGAGCGGATCTGGCTGGACGTCTGCCCCACCTCCAACGTCCGCACCGGCCAGGTCGCCCGGATCGAGGACCACCCGCTCCCGCGCCTGCTGGCCGAGGGCCTGTCCGTCACGCTGGGCAGCGACGACCCGCCGATGTTCGCCACCACGCTGACGAACGAGTACCGCGTCGCCGCCGACGTCTTCGGCCTCGACCGCCCGGCCCTGGCGGCCCTGGCCCGCAACGCCGTCACCGCCTCCTGCCTCGACCCCGCGGCCAAGCGCTCCCTGGCCGCCGAGATCGACGCCCTGCTCTGAGGGGCGCCTGGCGGGACGCTCCCCGCCGCGCGTCCGGCACCCGGCCTCCGGCCTCACCGATGGACCTCCGGGCCTGCCGGGGCGCTGCGGGCCTGGTCGGCTCCACGATGCGACCGGCGCCGGTCAGGCGCCGAGTGCGGACAGGACGGCTTGCAGGTCCCAGTAGGCGCGCAGCGAGACGATCCGCCCGTCGCCGCCCACCCGGTAGACGAAGACTCCGTCGTAGCCGGCGGAGGCGCCGGTGGGGAAGCGGGCGGAGACCGAGGCCACGACCGCCGCCTCGTCGCCCGCCGGATGCACCGCGGCGATCTCGAAGCGCACCTCGTTGGCGGCGACGGTGAGCTCCCAGAAGCGTTCGAGGGCGGCCGTCCCCCGCAGCCCGGTGCCGTCGGGGTCCAGCGGGGAGCCGCCGACCGGGTCGTGGAGCACGGCGTCCGGCGCGTAGCAGGCGAGCCAGGCGTCCCGGTCGCCGGCGCCGACCGCGCCCATCGCGGTGAGCGCGGCGGCGACCGCCGGGTGGGTGGTGTGCATCGGGTGCCTCCTCGGGAGCCCTGGAGCTTGACGCGTGTCAAGCTAGAGCTATGCTTGACATGTGTCAAGCACGCGATCGCGCATCCTGGAGACCGCCCGGCGGCTCATCACCGAGCAGGGCCCACGCGTCTCGATGGCCGAAGTGGCCCGCGCGGCCGGGATCTCCCGGCAGGCGCTCTACCTCCACTTCGGCTCCCGGGCGAGCCTGCTCGTGGCCGTCGTGCGGGACATGGACGAACGCGACGGGATCCGCGCGCGCTGCGCGAAGGCGCTGACCGGGGAGGAGCCGGTGGAGGCGTTCCGCGCGTTCCTGCGCGTCTGGCTGGGCTACGCGGCGACGATCCATCCGGTGGCCTCGGTGCTGCTGGCCTCCCGCCGCGACGACCCCGACGCCGACGCGGCCTGGAACGACCGGATGGGCGAGCTTCACGAGGGGTTCCTCGTCGCCGCCCGCCGACTGGAGGCCGCCGGGCGGCTGCGGCCCGGCCTGGCCCCGGACGTCGCCGCCGACCTGGCGTGGGCGATGACCTCGGTCCCCGTCTGGGAGCAGCTGACGGCCGACCGGGGCAGGCGCGCCGACGACGTCGAGGAGCACCTGGCCGGCGCCGTGACCGCCGCTCTCACCGGCGACCCGCCGCCGGAGGCCGCCCGCGCGTGAGCGCCGCCCATGTCCGGGGAGCCGTCCATGCCTGAGCGCCGCCCGGTCCGGTACCGTCCGGTGTTATCCGGTTCGCCCGTCCTCGGTCGCCCAGCCGGTGCACTCGCCCAAGTAGGCGCTCAGGTGCTCGGCCGCGAAGCGGCCGGCGTCCCAGTCCTCGGCGGACGCCGCCGACGGATCGGCGCTGATGTAGGCCCAGCCCCCGCGCCCGTCCGTCAGCACGACCGGCCGCAGGTCGTACAGCGGGCCCTCGTACTCGTCCAGGACGCGCCAATCGCCGGCGGTCAGGCCGGTGAGCAGCAGCCCGCGCGCCGTACCCGCTCCGGCGGGCACGAGCACCGGGTAGACGTGGCCCGGCAGGCGGGCGGCCCGCCACCCCGCGACGGCCGCCGGAGCGCTCTGCGGCACCCGGCCGAGCAGCGCCCGCAGCACCTCGGGGAACATCAGCGTCCCGTAGACGAACAGCGCCCGCTCCTCCGCCGGTCCCGCACGGTCCGGGACCGCCCGCCGTACGGCTCCCGCGCCGTCCACGCCCATCCTGCCTCCCCGCGTCCGCCGCCGACCGGCATCATAGGTCCCGTCCCCGCACCCGCTCAGGCGCCGGCGGCGCCTCGGAGCAGGGAGCGGAGGATCTCCGCCGAGTGGGTCCACAGCAGCGAGCCGCCCGCCCCGGAGACGACGTGGCGGCGGGCGGCGGGGATGCGGCGGGCCAGGGTGGCGCCGAGGTCGGGGGAGTGGACCGGGCTGGTGTCGTGCGGGCCGTACCACAGGTCGACCGGGACGGTGACGTCCGCGGGGTCGAACGGCCAGCGGCCCGAGGCCAGGACGGTGTCGCGGGCGTATCCGGCGGGCCCCTGGGAGAACGCCTCGGCCATGGCCCGGCGGTAGGCCTGCTCGAACGGCGGCTGCAGGTAGACCTCGCGGTCGACGGCGGAGGCGCCCGCGATGGCGATCTGCCACATCGTCTCGGGGTCGCCGAAACCGGCGAAGGAGGCCTCCGCGGCGGCGGGGTCACCCGCCACGGCCTCCACCATGCCCCGGACCTGGGGGATCAGCGCGTCGGCGAACCCGGGCGCGGCCAGCTCGTCCGTGCCGGAGACGATCGCCGCGGACGTGGCGAGGCCCGCCGCCGCGCACGCCAGGGCGAAGGGCGCGCCCTGCGAGTAGCCGACGACCGCCAGACCGTCCAGCCTGCGGTCCACGGCGAGGTGGCGCACGTCGTCCGCCCAGTCCTCCAGCGTCCGGCCGGGCGCGGGATCGGAGGCGCCGAGGCCGGGGCGGTCCGCCGAGACGAGGCGGACCCCGAGCTCGTCCAGGACGTCCGCGCCGAATCCCAGCCACCGGCTCGTGGCCGCTCCCGGGCAGAGCAGCACCGGTGCCCCGCCCGTCGGTCCCCATTCGGCCCAGCCCAGCGACCGGCCGTCGGGAAGCTCGGTCCGCCCCAGCCGCTCCGGCTCCGCGATGCTCACGTTCATGACGGAAATGATGCCTAAATCACCAGATAGTGCGCATCCGAATTTCCGTCCCCTCAGGGAGAGGAGATCCGGCTCAGGGAGGCGGGGATCTTCGACGCGGAGGCGCGGTCCAGCAGGAACAGGGTGCGTCGCCGCCCCCGCGCGCCGGCCGCCGGGACCTGCACCGGTCCGGAGTCGTCCGACAGCGCCAGCCGTACGGCCCCCGCCTTGTCCGCGCCCGCCGCGACCACCCACACCTCGCGCGCGGCCTGGATGACCGGCATGGTCAGCGAGATCCGGGTGGGCGGCGGCTTGGGGGAGCCGTGCACGGCGACCGCCGGCCGGGTATCGTACAGCGCGGGCATGCCGGGAAACAGCGACGCCACGTGGGAGTCCGGGCCCATGCCCAGCAGCAGCACGTCGAAGGAGGGCGCCGGGCCGTGGTCCTCGTGCCGGGCGGCGCGGCTCAGCTCCTCGGCGTAGGCGTCCGCCGACTCCTCGGCGGTCATGCCGGAGTCGGGGCCGCGCATCACGTGCACGCGCGCCGGGTCGACGTCGACGTGGTCCAGCAGCGCCGTGCGGGCGCCGGTCTCGTTGCGGTCGGGGTCGCCGGAGGGCAGGAAGCGCTCGTCGCCCCACCAGACGTCCAGGTTGCGCCAGTCGACGGCGTCGCGGGCCGGGCTGGCGGCGATCTCGGCCAGGGTGGCGATGCCCACGGTGCCGCCGGTCAGGACCAGGGAGGCCGAGCCCTTGGCCGACTGCGCGTCGACCAGGCGGGTGATCACCCGGGCGGCGACGGCCTTGGCCAGCATGTCGGCGTCGCGGTGGACGACGACGTTGGGAACACTCACAGCGCGCTCTCTCTGATTCGGGGAATCGGAAGACCCAGGAGGGTCTCGGAGGACCGGGAAGGCCCGGGAGGCCCCGGGCCGGAACACCCCGGCGGGGGAGCGCCCCGCGGCCGGTCCGCGGGGCGCCCTCCCGTCAGGAGGACTTGCTCGTGCGGGCGACCCGCCGGACCGCGGCCTCGTAGACCTCGTCCGGGTCCAGGCGGCGCAGCTCCTCGGCGAGCAGCTCCGCCGTCGGACGCCGGGTCAGGGCCACCTGGCGGTCCGGCTGCCCCGGGCGGGACAGCGTGGCCAGCCGCGCGTCGGAGCGGGTGATGACGATGTCGCCCTCGGCGGTGGTCAGCCTGACCGTGGTCAGGCCGGGGCCGCCGGACTCCGCCACCTTCACCGGGACGCCCAGCCGCTCACCGAGCCAGGCGGCCAGCAGCGGGGCGCTGGAGTGGTCGGGCGAGGCCTCCACCACGCCCTTCCTGACCTTGCCCACCGGCTGGTCGAACGCGGCGGCCAGCAGGCTCCGCCAGGGAGTCAGCCGGGTCCACGCCAGGTCGGTGTCGCCCGGCACGTAGCTCCGGGCCCGGCTCGCGATCGCCCGCACCGACGGCGTCGCCGCACGGGCGTCGACGATCCGGCGCTGGGCGAGCGCCCCCACCGGGTCCTCGGCCGGGACCTCCGGGGACGCCTTCGGCCACCAGGCGACCACCGGGGTGTCGGTGAGCAGCAGGGGGCTGACCACCGAGTCGGCGTGCCGGGTCAGCTCGCCGTACAGCCGGAGCAGTATCACCTCGCCCGGCGTGCTCTCCCCGACCCGCAGCTCCGCGTCCAGCCGGTTCGGCTCGGTCTCGTCGCGGGTGATGACGACCAGGATCCGCGAGGGGTGCTCGCGGGCGGCCTCGGTCGCGGCGCGCACCGCGTCGTACTGGCTGCCCTCGTCGCAGACCACCACCAGGGTCAGCACCATGCCGACCGCCGGGCTGCCCAGCTGGTGGCGGAGGTGGGTGAGCTGGGAGGAGATCTTCGACGCGGTCGTGTCGGTGAGCATGAAGCTCGTCATCTCAGAGTCTCCTCCAGACGCGCCCGTCGCGGGCCATCATCTCGTCGGCCGAGGCCGGGCCCCAGCTGCCCGCCGGGTAGTCCTCCGGCGGCCCCTGCGAGGCCCAGAACTCCTCGATCGGGTCGAGGATCTTCCACGACAGCTCCACCTCGCGCTGGTGCGGGAAGAGCGGCGGGTCGCCGATCAGCACGTCCAGCAGCAGCCGCTCGTAGGCCTCGGGGGAGGACTCCATGAACGACTCGCCGTAGGCGAAGTCCATCGAGACGTCCCGGACCTCCATCGCGGTGCCCGGCACCTTGGAGCCGAACCGCACCGTGATGCCCTCGTCCGGCTGGACCCGGATGACCAGGGCGTTGTGCCCCAGGATCTCGGTGTCGTCCTTGCTGAACGGCAGGTGCGGCGCCTTCTGGAACACCACGGCGACCTCGGTCGTCCGGCGGCCCAGCCGCTTGCCGGTGCGCAGGTAGAACGGGACCCCCGCCCAGCGGCGGTTGGCGATCTCCAGCTTGATCGCGGCGTAGGTCTCGGTGATCGAGTCGGCGGGGATGCCCTCCTCCTCGGTGTAGCCGACGACCGGCTGACCGCCCTGCCAGCCCGCGGCGTACCGCCCGCGGGCGGTGGACAGCGACAGGTCCTGCGGGAGCTGCACCGCCTTGAGCACCTTCTCCTTCTCCCGGCGCAGCGAGTCGGCGTCGAAGGAGGTCGGGTCCTCCATCGCGACCAGCGCCAGCAGCTGGAGCAGGTGGTTCTGGATCACGTCGCGGGCCGCGCCGATGCCGTCGTAGTAACCCGCCCGGCCGCCGATGCCGATGTCCTCGGCCATCGTGATCTGGACGTGGTCGACGTACCCGCGGTTCCAGATCGGCTCGAACAGGTTGTTGGCGAAGCGCAGCGCCATGACGTTCTGGACGGTCTCCTTGCCCAGGTAGTGGTCGATGCGGAACACCGAGCTCTCCGGGAAGACCGCGCTGGTGATCGCGTTGAGCTCGTGGGCGCTCTTCAGGTCGTGCCCGAACGGCTTCTCGATGACCACCCGGCGCCAGGCCCCGGCGGGACCGTGCGCCAGGTCGGTCCGCTTGAGCTGCTGGACCACGACCGGGAAGAACCTCGGCGGCACCGACAGGTAGAACCCGTAGTTGCCGCCGGTGCCCCGGGTCTCGTCGATCTCCTTGAGCATCATCGCCAGCGCGTCGAACGCGCCGTCGTCGGTGAACTCGCCGGGGCAGAAGAAGATGCCCTCCGACAGCTGCTTCCAGACCTCCTCGCGGAACGGCGTGCGCGCGTGCTGCTTGACCGCGTCGTACGTCAGCTTCGCGAAGTCCTGGTCGGCCCAGTCGCGGCGGGCGAAACCGACCAGGGAGAAGCCCGGGGGCAGCAGCCCCCGGTTCGCCAGGTCGTAGATCGCCGGGAGCAGTTTCTTGCGCGCCAGGTCGCCCGTCACGCCGAACAGGACCAGCACGCACGGCCCCGCCACGCGCGGCAGGCGCTTGTCGCGGGGGTCGCGCAGCGGGTTGGCCGCCACGACCTCCTCGGTGGTGCCGGTGACCGCGGCCGCCGAGGCGGCGGCCACGGACTCCTCGGGGCTGCCCACCTGCTCCTGCTGGGTCATTCAGACCTCCCGCGCTGCCGCGAGCAGGCGCGCGACCCCGGCCGCGCGGTCGGTCAGGTGCAGCCGCACGGTCGGGCGGGCCCGGCCGGTCAGCGCGTCCTGGTCGCCCAGAGCCTGCGCCATCTGGAGCCGGCCCAGGGTGTACGGCTTGCCCGGCACCTCCAGGTCGGCCTCGACCGCCCCGGTGATCTGCAGGAACACGCCGTTCTGCGGGCCGCCCTTGTGGTACTGGCCGGTGGAGTGCAGGAACCGGGGCCCCCACCCGAAGGTGACGGGCCGGTCGGTCCGCACGGCGAGCAGGCCGCGCAGCGTGGCCGGGTCGGCCGCGCTCCACGCGTCGGTCATGGCCTCGAACGAGGCGTCCTCGGCCACGGGGGCGTCGAAGGCCGCCTCCCGGTCGAGGTAGGCCATGACCGCCAGGTAGCCGTCGTCGTCCGGGATGTCCTGCAGCAGCCGGGTGAACACCTCGGACAGGTCCTTGGCGTCCTCCAGGCCCTCGCCGTACACCTCGACGGGGCCGTCGACCAGCGCCGGCGCGCCGGCCGGCAGCTCGCCGGCCGCCAGCAGCCGGTTGGTGTTCTCCTTGGACTCGGTCACGTTCGGCTGGTTGAACGGGTCGATGCCGAGGACCCGGCCGGCGACCGCGGTGGCGTACTCCCAGACCAGGAACTGCGCGCCCAGCGGGCCGGCGACGGTCACCGAGCCGTCGGAGTCGATCCCGGCGACCAGCTCGTCGCCTGCGTCGGTCGGGTCGGCGCCGACGACCGGCAGGATGCCCTTGCCGGACTTGCCGGTGGACTCGGCGACCAGCTGCTCGATCCAGTCGGGCAGGCTGTTGATCTCCGACATGCTGTCCTCGAGGACCAGCTTGTCGCGCCCGGCCAGCGCGGCGGCGCCCAGGGCGGCGCCGAGCTCCAGGCCGGGGTTGCCCTGGGCCTGCGCGAGCAGCGGCTGCACCGCGGCGGCGTCGTCGAGCAGCTTCAGCACGTCGGCCCCGGCCAGCGCGCTGGGCACCAGGCCGAACGCCGACAGGGCGCTGTAGCGCCCGCCCACGTTGGGGTCGGCGAGGATGACCGGGTAGCCCGCCTCGATGGCGGCCTGCTCCAGCGGCGAGCCCGGGTCGGTGACCACGACGATCCGCTCGGCCGGGTCGATCCCGGCGTCGCGGAAGGCCTGCTCGTAGATCCGGCGGTGGCTGTCGGTCTCGACCGTGCCGCCGCTCTTGCTGGCCACCACCACGATGGTGCGCTCCAGCCGGTCGGCCAGGGCGCGGCGGACCTGGGCCGGGTCGGTGGTGTCGAGCACCGTCAGCGGCACGTCGGCGGTGGCGCAGATGACCTCGGGGGCGAGCGAGGAGCCGCCCATGCCGGCCAGGACCACGTGGTCCAGGCTCTGCGCCCGGGCCCGCTCGACCAGGATGCCGATCTCGGGGAGCAGCTCCCTGCTGGTGAGGGGGAGGGTGAGCCAGCCCAGCCGGACGGCCGCCTCGGCCCGGGCCTCCTCGCCCCACAGGGCGGCGTCGCCCGCGGCCAGGCGCTCGTGCACCCCGTCGGCGACGAGCGCCCTGACCGTCTCGGCGGCCTGCTCGGCCAGGCGGTCCTCGTTGAACGTCACGGAGACTGCCATGGGGTTCACGCCTTCCGCAGCTCGGCGGTGACGGTGGCCAGGAGCTCGTTCCAGGAGGCCTCGAACTTCTCCACGCCCTCCTCCTCCAGCACCCGCACGACGTCGTCGTAGTCGATGCCGGCCTCCTTGAGCGCGGCCATGGTGTTCCAGGCCTGCTCGTAGAAGGGGCGGATCGTGTCGCCGGTGATCCGGCCGTGGTCGGCGGCGGCGTCGAGGGTCTTCTCCGGCAGGGTGTTGACCGTCCCGGCGGTGACCAGCTCGTCGACGTAGAGGGTGTCGGGGTAGCTCGGGTCCTTGGTGCCGGTGGAGGCCCACAGCGGACGCTGGGGACGCGCCCCGGCGGCCTGCAGCGCCTGCCAGCGCGGCGAGTTCATGACCTCCTCGAAGGCGGCGAAGGCCAGGCGGGCGTTGGCGACCGCCGCCTTGCCCTTGAGCGCCTTCGCCTCGGGGGTGCCGGCCGCCTCCAGGCGCTTGTCGATCTCGGTGTCGACGCGGCTGACGAAGAAGGAGGCCACGGACTCGATGCCGGCGAGGTTCAGCCCGGCGGCCTTGGCCTGCTCCAGACCGGTCAGCCAGGCGTCCATCACGGCGCGGTAGCGCTCCAGGGAGAAGATCAGCGTGACGTTGACGCTGATGCCCTCCGCGATGGCCTGGGTGATCGCGGGCAGGCCCTCGAGCGTCGCCGGGATCTTGATGAACAGGTTGGGCCGGTCGACCATCCACCACAGCGCGCGCGCCTCGGCGATCGTCTTGTCGGTGCTCCTGGCCAGGCGCGGGTCCACCTCGATGGAGACCCGGCCGTCCACGCCGCCGGTGACGTCGTAGACCGGGCGCAGCACGTCGGCGGCCCAGCGGATGTCGTAGGTGGTGATGGCGCGCACCGCCTCCTCCACGTCCACGCCGCGCACGGCCAGGTCGTGCAGCTGCGTGTCGTAGGCGTCGCCCTTGCTCAGCGCCGAGGCGAAGATCGTCGGGTTGGAGGTGACGCCGACCACGCCCTTGTCCCGGATGAGGGACTCCAGGTTGCCGGTGCGCAGGCGCTCGCGGCTGATGTCGTCCAGCCAGATGGAAACGCCGTGGCCGGAGAGGCTCTTCAGGATCTCGCTCATGATCAGTTTCCCGTCGTCTCGCCCTTGTCGGCCCCGGTCTTCGCGAGGCTTCCCTTCGCTGCGGCCACCACGCGCTCGGCGGTCAGGCCGAACTGCTGGAAGAGGGTGCGGTAGGGGGCCGACGCGCCGAAGTGCTCCAGGCTCACCACTACCCCGTCGTCTCCGACGAACTCCCGCCAGCCCAGCGCGATGCCCGCCTCCACGGCGACGCGCGCGCGCACCGACGGCGGCAGCACGGTCTGCCGGTAGGCGGCGTCCTGGGCGTGGAACCACTCGACGCACGGCATCGACACGACCCGCGTCGGCACGCCCTCGGCCTCCAGGACCTTGCGCGCCTCGACGGCCAGCTCGACCTCCGAGCCGGTGGCGATCAGGATCACCCGGGGCTGGCCGTCGGAGGCGTCCTGCAGGACGTAGCCGCCCTTGGCGACCTTGCAGGAGTCCGCGGTGCCCTCGTAGACCGGCAGGTTCTGCCGGGTCAGCGCCAGCGCGGCCGGGCGGTCGGTGTGCTCCAGCACGACCCGCCACGCGGCGGCCGTCTCGTTGGCGTCCGCCGGGCGGACCACGTCCAGGCCCGGGATCGCGCGCAGCGCCCACAGGTGCTCGACCGGCTGGTGGGTCGGGCCGTCCTCGCCCAGGCCGATGGAGTCGTGCGTCCACACGTAGGTGACCGGCAGCTTCATCAGCGCCGCGAGCCGTACGGCGGGGCGCATGTAGTCGCTGAAGACCAGGAACGTGCCGCCGTAGGGGCGGGTGCCGCCGTGCAGCGCGATGCCGTTGAGGATCGCGCCCATGCCGTGCTCGCGGATGCCGAAGTGCAGCGTCCGGCCGTAGGGGCCGCCCGGGAAGGCCTTGGTCTGGTGCTCCTCGGGGATGAAGGACGGCTCGCCCTTCATCGTGGTGTTGTTGGACTCGGCCAGGTCGGCCGAGCCGCCCCACAGCTCGGGCAGGACCGGCGCGAGCGCGCTGAGCACCTCGCCGGAGGCCTTGCGGGTGGCCACCGAGGAGCCGGTCTCGAAGGCCGGCAGCGCCTTGTACCAGCCGTCCGGGAGCTCCTTGCGGGACATCCGGTCGAACAGCTCGGCGCGCTCGGGGGAGGACTCCCGCCAGGAGGCGTAGGCCTTGTCCCACCCGGCGCGGGCGGCGCGGCCGCGCTGGACGACCCGCCGGGCGTGCTCCAGCACCTCGGCCGGGACGTCGAAGGACTTCTCCGGGTCCATGCCCATGATCTTCTTGGTCGCGGCGATCTCCTCGTCGCCGAGCGCCGCGCCGTGGATCTTGCCGGTGTTCTGCTTGTTGGGCGCGGGCCAGCCGATGATGGTCCGCAGCCGGATGAAGGACGGCTTGTCGGTGACGGCGCGGGCCGCCTCCAGCGCGTCGTACAGCTCCTGGACGTCCTCGACGTAGTCGCCCGTCCGGGTCCAGTCGACGGTCTGCACGTGCCAGCCGTACGCCTCGTAGCGCGCCAGGACGTCCTCGCTCAGCGCGATCTGGGTGTCGTCCTCGATGGAGATGTGGTTGCTGTCGAAGACGACGACCAGGTTGCCCAGCTTCTGGTGGCCGGCCAGCGCGCTGACCTCGTGGCTGATGCCCTCCTCGATGTCGCCCTCGGAGGCGAAGCACCAGACCATGTGGTCGAACGGCGAGGCGCCCGGCGCGGTGTCCGGGTCGAACAGGCCGCGCTCGCGGCGGGCGGCCATCGCCATGCCGACCGCGTTGCCGATGCCCTGGCCGAGCGGGCCGGTGGTGGTCTCCACACCGGCGGTGTGGCCGTGCTCGGGGTGGCCCGGGGTCAGGCTCTCCCACTGGCGCAGCATCTCCAGGTCGTGCAGGGTGAGCCCGTAACCCGACAGGTAGAGCTGGATGTACAGGGTCAGGCTGGAGTGGCCGCAGGACAGCACGAAGCGGTCCCGGCCGACCCACGCCGGGTCGGAGGGGTCGTGTCGCATCACGTGCTGGAAAAGCAGGTATGCGGCGGGGGCCAGGCTCATCGCGGTGCCGGGGTGGCCCGACCCCGCCTTCTCTACCGCGTCCATCGCCAGGGCCCGGACGACGTCGACCGCACGGCGGTCCAGGTCGCTCCATTCGAGGGCTGGCACGAGTTCGCTGCTCAAGTGCTCGATCTCCGGATCTAGTCGTGTTGGTGGCGCCGGTTGGCATTTCCCGCCCACAACGGACCCTAACGGTTCGACCTTGCTACCGTGGCGTAGGCCCAGCCGGAGCGCGGTCGCGGGAGTCGTGAGCGGCACCGGTGACCTACCCAGCGGAAGGGCTCCCATCGCGGCTCCCCGGCGGGCTTCGCACCCCCGTGCCGGGACCACCCCCTCCTGCAACTACAGTGAGTCCACAAGCTGGCTGGTGCCCGCATTCACGGATCCGCGTCGTCGATCACGAGGTTGAGCAGTTGACCCCGCACGTGCTGGAAGCGCCCTAGATGGTGCTGACCGACAAGCAACCGACGGCCCCGCTCCAGGAGAGCGCGGCGCCGGGCGCCGAGCCGCGCTCGTTCGGCGACGTGGTCAAGGCCTACGTCGCGCTGACCAAGCCGCGGATCATCGAGCTGCTGCTGATCACGACGCTGCCGGTGATGTTCCTGGCGGCCAAGGGCCTGCCGCCGCTGTGGACCGCCGTCAACACGCTGGTGTTCGGCACCCTCTCGGCGGGCAGCGCGAACGCGCTGAACTGCTACATCGACCGCGACATCGACGCCGCGATGCGCCGCACCCGCCGCCGCCCCCTGGCCCGCGACCAGGTGCCGCCCGGCAACGCGCTGGTCTTCGGCGTCGTCCTCGGCGTCGTGTCGACCCTCGGCCTGGGGCTGACGGTGAACTGGCTCGCGGCCGGGCTCTCGCTCGCCGCGAACCTCTTCTACGTCCTCGTCTACTCGATGATCCTCAAGCGGCGCACCGCCCAGAACGTGGTGTGGGGCGGCATCGCCGGCTGCATGCCGGTGCTGATCGGCTGGGCCGGGGTCACCGGCCGCCTGGACTGGGCGCCCGTGGTGCTGTTCGGCGTGGTGTTCTTCTGGACGCCCCCGCACACCTGGACCCTGGCCATGCGCTACAAGGAGGACTACGCCGCGGCGAAGGTCCCGATGCTCCCGGTGGTCGCCACCGAGCGCCGCGTGGTGCTGGAGAGCATCGTCTACACCTGGGCGACCGTGCTCTGCTCGCTGCTGCTGTGGCCGCTCGCGGGCACCACCCCGCTCTACCCCGCGGTGGCCGCCGTGCTCGGCGCCGCCTGCCTGTGGGAGGTCCACAGCCTGCTGGGCCGGGTCAACGCCGGCAAGACCGGGGTGGACCTGCGCCCGATGCGCTTCTTCCACTGGTCCAACGCCTACCTGGCGCTGCTCTTCCTCGCCGTCGCGATCGACTCGATGCTCGTCTGAGCCGGCCGCGCCCCGCCGAGGGCCCCCGCCGGCGGCGGGACCGCAGGTGGACGGGCGGCCGGGGGGACAGCCTCCGGCTGATCGGTTACCGTTGCCCCATGGCGAGCCGCGATCCCCGATGGGTGTTCAAGGACCGCCCGTCCGTCGGGCTGATCGCCGGGCTCGTCGCGACCGGGCTGTGCGCGCTGGTGTCGTTCTCCTTCGACCTGCGCGACGGCGACCCGGTGCACTTCCTCATCGCCCTGGCCCTGGCGCTGGCCCCGGTCCCGGTGCTGCTGGCGGCGGTGCTCGCGCTGGACCGGATGGAGCCCGAGCCGCGGGGCAACCTGGTCTTCGCCTTCGCCTGGGGCGCGGGCGTGGCCGTCCTGGTGGCGGGCGTGGTCAACTCCCTGAACCTGCTCTACCTGTGGCAGTCGGCGATGCTCGGGCAGACCGAGGCGCGCAACCTCGCCGCGACGTTCGGCGCCCCGGTGGTCGAGGAGACCATGAAGGGCCTGGTCCTGCTGGGCCTGCTCAGGTTCAGGCGGGCGGAGCTGGACGGGCCCACCGACGGCGTCATCTACGCGAGCATGGTCGGCCTCGGCTTCGCCATGAGCGAGAACGTCAGCTACTACGTGACCGCCCTCGGCGACACCGGCGCACGGGGCCTGGCGGTGACCGCCGTGCTGCGCGGCGTGCTCTCGCCGTTCGCGCACCCGCTGTTCACCTCGATGATCGGCGTCGCGGTGGCCTACGCCGCCCAGCGCAACCGTCCGGGCCAGGTGAGCGTCATCGCGGCGGGCTGGGTCGGCGCGATGCTGCTGCACGGCATCTGGAACGGTTTCACGCTCTACGCCGGGCTCACCGGGCTGGCCGGCGCCTACCTGCTGCTGATGGTCGTGCTGCTGGTGCTCATCGGCGTGGTGGTCCGCGACCGCAGGCGCATCGTCGGCCTGATCCAGAACTACCTGCCCGCCTACCAGGCGACCGGGCTGGTCGCCCCGCAGGACGTCTCCATGCTCTCCTCGCTGCCCGGCCGCCGCCAGGCCCGGCACTGGGCCAGGACGAACGGCGGGCGCGCGGGGCTGCGGGCGATGACCGACTACCAGCTCGCCGCCACCGAGCTCGGCCTGCTGCACGAGCGGGCCGCGCACCGGACGATCGGCGAGCAGACCTTCAACGAGGAGCAGTACGCGCTGCTGCAGTGCATGGCCGAGGCCCGCCGCAACTTCCCGGTGGCGGCGCCGGTCCCGGCCCGGGGGCAGGCGCCTGAGGCGACCCCCTGGAGCCGCCCGCCCGGCGGGCAGGCCCCCTCTCCGTAGGTCCCCGCAGGCCTTCCGCCCAGGTCAGCCCCCCGCGCGCAGGGCGGCGTCCAGGGTGGTCTCCCGGGGGCCGGGGAAGACCGGCTCGGAGCGCAGGACCACCGCGTCCAGGAAGCCCTTCGCCGCCGCCCCGAACTCGCGGGCCGCGTAGGCGTAGGTGGTCGAGGCCCACCGCCGGGCGGAGTCGTCCCCGGCGCCGGAGGCCTCCAGTCCCGCCGCGCGGCACAGCGCCACGGCCCGGGGCAGGTGGAAGACCTGGGTGACCACGGTCAGCCGGGTGGCGCCGAACACGTCACGGGCGCGCACGCAGGAGTCCCAGGTGTCGAAGCCCGCGTAGTCGAGGACCAGGGCCCGGCCGGGCACCCCGCGCGCGAGCAGGTAGTCGCGCATCGCGGTCGGCTCGTCGTAGCCGCGGCGGCCGTTGTCGCCGGAGAGCAGCAGCGCGCGCACCCGGCCCGCCCGGTACAGCTCGGCGGCGATGTCCAGCCGCCTGGCCAGCATGGGCGAGGGGTGGCCGCCGTGCACGGCCGCGCCCAGCACCAGCGCGACGGGCGCCTGCGGCACCTCGGCGGTCCAGCCGGGAGAGGAGCCGGCCACCACCCGGTGGCCGGAGCTGGCCAGCCAGGCCCAGGTGAGCGGGGCGACCGCCAGCACGCTCAGCGCCACCGCCGCCTGGTAGCAGCGGCGCAGCGCCGTGCGGGACGCCCGGACGGAGGCCGCCAGGGACACGAGACGGCCGGCCGTACGGCGCAGCGCCCCGGCCCGGGGCCCGGCCGGGGGCTCAGGCGCGGGCCGGGACGGGGAACCGGGGAGGGATGGAGGCGCGGAACCGCCTTCGGGGCTATGCACGCACGGCGTCCGGCGTGGACGCCCCGGCGGCCGGGGCGGCGGGCGCGTCCGCCGGGCCCCGGGAGCGGAGCGTGAAGACCACCCGCAGGGTGCAGATCCACACCAGGGTCGAGCCGAGCACGTGCAGGCCGACCAGGAACGCGGGCACCGCCAGGAAGTACTGGACGTAGCCGACGACCCCCTGGGCCAGTTCCACGGCCAGCAGCGTCAGCGCCGCCCGCCGCGCGGGGCCGGGCGCGCCGGTCACGTGCAGCGCGAAGGTCAGCGCGAAGGTCAGGCCCACCACGAGGTAGGCGGCGTCGGCGTGGATCCTGGCCACGGTCTCGATGTCGAAGGGGAACCGGGAGGCCAGCTCGTCCCCGGAGTGGGGGCCGGTGCCGGTCACGACCATGCCCGCGACGATCAGCGTGAGCACGGCGCCGACCAGGACGGAGCCGAGCGCGCGGATGCGGGGGTGGACCAGCGGCTCCGGCGGGGCGTCGCCCTCCCCGGCGCGGGCGTACAGCAGGCAGGCCGCGGCCATCATCCCGACGGAGAACAGGAAGTGCACGTTCACGGTGACCGGGTTGAGCGCGCTGTGCACGACCACACCGCCCCAGAAGGCCTGGACGGCCACGCCGAACGGCTGGATCCAGGCGAGCCGGACCAGGCCGCTCCGGCGCTCCGGCAGGCGGCGCGCGGCGATCACGCAGGCCACCGCCACGACCAGCACCAGGAAGGTCAGCAGCCGGTTGCCGAACTCGATCGCCGTGTTGAGCGGCGAGATCCCGTCGTGGGCGGCCGGGACGAAGCTGTCCGGGGTGCAGCGGGGCCAGGTGGGGCAGCCCAGCCCCGACCCGGTCACCCGCACCACCGCGCCCGTAACCGTGATGCCCGCGTTGACGGCCACCGCGGCCAGGGCCCACAGGCGCATGGTGGCGGCCGTGGGCGACCACAGGCTCAGGAAGGGGTGCACGGCACGCCGGGCGGGCCGGTCGGGGAGCTGTTTCACGGGTCACATGGTAGGCGGCGGGTGCGGTGGTCCCGCCTCTGGCCTGGAGTCAGCGTGCGGCGCGGGTGGCACCCACGCTGGCGATGACCACGCAGCCGATGGCGGCCCACTCGCGCACGTCGAGGATCTCGCCCAGGACGAGCAGGCCGACCAGGGCGGCCATGGCCGGCTCCAGGCTCATCAGGATGCCGAACACCCGCTTGGGCATCCGGCGCAGCGCCTCCAGCTCGATCGAGTAGGGGATGACCGACGACAGCAGCCCGACGCCCAGGCCGATCAGCAGCAGCTCCGGCTGGAGCAGGTCGGCGCCGCCGGCGGCGATGCCGAAGGGGGCGGACAGCAGGAAGGCGACGAGCATGGCGAAGGACACCCCGCCGGTGCCCGGGAAGCGCTGCCCCACCGCGGCCGAGAGCAGGATGTAGGCGGCCCAGCAGGCCCCGGCGGCCAGGGCGAAACCGATCCCGACCCAGTCCAGCCCGGAAGCCTGGCCCCAGGGGGCCAGCAGCGCGATGCCCGAGGCGGCCAGCGCCACCCAGAGCAGGTCCAGGCGGCGCCGCGAGGCGGCCACCGCCACACCGAGCGGGCCGAGGAACTCGATGGCCACCGCGATCCCCATCGGCAGCCGGGCCAGCGCCTCGTAGAACGTCATGTTCATCAGGCCCAGCGCCGCGCCGAACGCGACCCCGACCCCCAGGTCGGCCCGGGTGAGCCCGCGCAGCCGGGGCCGGGCCACCACGCACAGGACCAGCGCGCCCATCCCGATCCGCAGCAGCACCACGGCGCTGGGCGACAGGTGCGCGAAGAGCTCCTTGGCGAAGCCCGCGCCGGTCTGGACCGACAGGATGGCCAGCAGCACCAGGCCGGAGGGCGGGACGGCGTCGGAGGCGGCCCGCAGCAGGGCTCCCGGGCCGCGCCGGCCCGGTTCGGCGGCTCCTGGCAGGGCTTCGGCGGTCATCGCACTCCTCAGGGGCTATATGGCTGTATGCACCTTACTGGGCCGGGAGGTGCGCCGTCCCGCCGGTTTCCGCGCCCCGGCCGGGAGTCCGCCGCCAGGCGGCCGCGCTCAGCCGCCGGAGGGCGTCCGCCTGGCGTACAGGGCCACCGTCATGCCGGGCACCCGGCCGGTGCGCCAGGCCTTGACCCGGGTGAATCCGGCCCCGACCAGCGCGTCGACCCTCCCGGCCCGCGCGGCGGCTTCGGGGCCTCCGGGCCAGACGACCCATACGCGCCGCCGTTCCCCGACCGCCGCGGCGACGTCGTCCCGCTCTGGGTAGCCGAAGGAGTCCGGCAGGGGCGCGGTACCGCTGAGCAGCACGTCGTCGGGGAGCCGCTCCCCGCCGTAGTAGAGGAACCCCTCCCGCAGCCGGGATCGCCCGTAGACGATCGCGTCGCCGGGACGCGCCCCCTGCTCGACGAGCCGGACCGCCCGGGGGAAGTTCTCGTGTCGCCCGTCCGGTCTGCGGAGGTCCAGGTGTCCCAGGTGCCCGGGGACGGCGCCCGCGACGAGGCCCGCCACGGCGAGCAGTGCGACGGCCCGGGGGAGCGAGGCGAGCGCGAGACCGGCCAGCAGCGCGTACGCGGGCACGGTCGCGAACAGGTAGCGGTCGACGTAGACCGGGGCGACCAGGTGGGAGACGGCGAACAGCAGGACGGGCGGGAGCAGCGCCCAGCCCGCCAGGCCCGCCGTCCAGTTCCCCGGGGCACGCCGCCGGTGGGGGAGCAGCACGAGCGCGGCGATCCCCACCAGGATCCAGCCGGCCACCGGGGTGCCCCCGACCATCTTCGGCAGGGCCAGGAAGACCGAGGGCTCCGGCAGCTTGATCCAGCTGATGGCGTGCCGCTCGGCGTACCCGACCGCCAGCCACACGGCGCCGGGCAGGCAGCCGGCGCCCATCGCGGGCAGCGCCCGGACCAGGACACTCCTGCCGTACGGCACCGCGACGATCAGGTGGGCCGCGAGTGTGAGCAGCGCGAACACCTGGGTGGAGCCGAGCAGCGCGACGGCCGCGGCGTATCCCGCCCACCGGCGGCGGCGCCCCGGCTCCTCGACCGCCCGGTGCAGCGCCCAGGCGGCCAGGACGGCCGCGGCCGCGGCGAAGGCGTAGGAGCGGGCGTTCTGCCCCTGGTAGGAGACGGAGGGCAGGGCCGTGTAGACCGCGGCGGCCAGCAGCCCCGCGGGCAGGGAGTGCAACCGGCGCCCCAGGTCGGCCACGAGCACCGCGGCCGCGCCGGTGGCGAGGGCCGACGGCAGGCGCATCCACCACTCGGACTGCCCGAACTCCAGCCACAGGTGCATGAACGCGTAGTAGGGCAGGAAGTGCCCGTCGATGTGCTGGGCCAGCTCCCACAGACCGGCCGCGCCCCGGCGGGCGGCACTGTGGGTGGCCAGTTCGTCCGACGACAGGGAGGCCGTCGATGAGCCGACGACGGCGACAACCGTTGCAATGATCCCCACGGCCGCGTACGGCCGGAAAACTCGCCCCGTGTGTCGTGCCGCCGGAGCGGCCGCGGGCCGCGTTCCGGTAATCACCACTGAGGGATGATAAAAGGTCTTTCCTGTCCCCGCGGAGTGATCACGTTATTCCCAGCGGAACGTGCGCGAGGCGAGACCCAGGGTGAGGGCCGCCCAGACCGCCAGGACGGCCGCCGCGGCGACGGGCGGGCCCGAGCCGTCGGACAGCACCGCGCGGAGCCCGCCGGCCAGCGCCGAGATGGGCAGCAGCTCCAGCACCGGCTCGACCGCGTCGGGGAAGGCCGAGAGCGGGAAGATCACCCCGCCGCAGCCGAGCAGGAGCAGGTAGACCAGGTTGGCCCCGGCGAGGGTCGCCTCCGCGCGCAGCGTGCCGGCCATCAGCAGGCCGAGCCCGCTGAACGCGGCGGTGCCCAGCGCGATCAGCGCCAGCGCCGCCAGGGGGGAGCCGCCGGGCCGCCAGCCCAGCGCGAACGCCACCCCGGCGATGACCGCGACCTGCACGGCCTCGACCGCGACCACCGCGAGCGTCTTGGCCAGCAGCAGGCCGGTCCGGGACAGCGGGGTCGCCCCCAGCCGCTTGAGCACGCCGTACCGGCGCTCGAAACCGGTGGCGATGGCCTGGCCGGTGAAGGCGGTGGACATCACGGCCAGCGCGAGCACGCCGGGGGTGGTGAAGTCCACCCGGGAGCCGCCGCCGACGTCCACCAGCGGCGCGCTGGAGAAGCCGACGAGCAGCAGCACCGGGATGATCATCGTGAGCAGCAGCTGCTCGCCGTTGCGCAGCGTGGCCCGGATCTCCGCGCCCGCCTGGGCCAGCACCATGGCGGGCAGCGGCGCGGCGGCGCCGGCGGGCGTCAGGTCCAGCCCCGGCGCGGGGGTGTTCGTGGTCATCGCAGCTCCCGGCCGGTCAGTTCGAGGAAGACGTCCTCCAGGGTGCGGCGCTCGATGCTGAGGTCGTCGGCGGTGACGCCCTCGGCGGCGCACCAGGCCGTCACGGTCGCCAGCAGCTCGGGGCCGACCTGCCCTTCGATGATGTAGTGGCCCGCCGGGGACTCCTTGGCGGCGCTGCCCGCGGGCAGCGCGGTGAGCAGCTCGTCCAGGGCGAGCCCGGGCCGGGCGCGGAAGCGCAGCTGCCGCTCGGCGCCGGTGAGCGAGGCGGGCGTGCCCTCGGCCACCACGCGGCCGTGGTCGATGATCACCACGTGGTCGGAGAGCTTCTCGGCCTCGTCCATGTGGTGGGTGGTGAGCACCACCGACACCCCGGCGGCCCGCAGGTCGCCGACCAGCTCCCAGCAGGCGTGGCGGGCCTGGGGGTCCAGCCCGGCGGTCGGCTCGTCGAGGAAGACCAGCTCGGGGCGGCCGATCACGGCCGCGGCCAGCGAGACGCGCTGCTGCTGGCCCCCCGACAGCCTCCGGTACGGCGTGCGGGCGTGCTCGGTCAGCCCGAGCCGGTCCAGCAGCGCCGCGGGGTCGAGCGGGTTCGCGTAGAAGCGGGCCGTCAGCCGCAGCCACTCGCCGCAGCGCATCGCCGGGGGCACGCCCCCGGACTGGAGCATCACGCCGACCCGGGCCCGCAGCTCGGGCCGGGCCGGGTCGAGGCCGAGCACGCTGACCGTGCCGCCGTCCGGGCGCCGGAACCCCTCGCAGATCTCGACGGTGGAGGTCTTGCCCGCGCCGTTGGGGCCCAGGACGGCGGTGACCGCGCCGCGGCCGGCGCGCAGGCTCAGGCCGTCGATCGCGGTCGTTCGGCCGTACCGTTTGACCAGATCGATGATCTCGACGGCTGGGGAGTCCATGGCCACGAGTTTAGGGACTCTCCCGGGCGGTCCTGTTCGCGCCCTGTCCGCCCGGGGCGGCGTGCGCCCGGTGGGCGGCGGGCCGCCATGCCCGGTAAAAGGCTTCGGGCGGATCCCGCCAAGTGCCCCGGCGGCCCACCGGGCCGTCCTTGCGCGCATGTCAGGCTGGGCGCGTCCGAGTCATGACCGACGGGGGGTCGGAGTGTCCGAGCGGAGCGGCTACCGGTCCGGCGTCCCGTGCTGGGTCGACCTGTCGAGCACCGACGTCACCCTGTCGGCGCGGTTCTACCGGGGGGTCTTCGGCTGGGAGGTGGCCTTCGACCCGCGCCCGGACTCCGGCGGCTACGGGCGGTTCACGCTCGGCGGCAGGGCGGTGGCGGGGGTGGGGCCGAGCTTCGGCGAGGGCGCGCCCTCGATGTGGAACGTCCACGTGGCCGTCGACGACGTCGCCGCCGCGGCCGCGAAGGTGCGCGCCGCGGGAGGAGGGGTCGTGCTGGAGCCCGTCCAGGTCTTCGAGCACGGCTGGACCGCCGCCTTCCAGGACCCCTCGGGCGCCTTCTTCATGGCCTGGCAGGCGCTGGAGATGCACGGGGCCGAGCTCGTCGGCGAACCGGGCGCGTTCGCCTGGAACGAGCTGGCCACCCGCGACACCGCGGCGGCCAAGGCCTTCTACCCGGCGGTCTTCGGCTGGGAGGTCCGGGACGGCGACCCGGGCGGCGTGGAGTACACCGAGTGGCGGGCGGGCGGCCGCCCCGTGGCCGGGATGGCGCCGATGGGCCCGCAGACGCCGCAGGACGTGCCGCCGCACTGGCTGACCTATTTCGCGGTCGCCGACCTCGGCGGCACCGTGGCGAAGGTCCGCGAGCTGGGCGGTTCGGTCCTCACCGAGCGCGTGAGCACGCCCCGGGGGCCCGTCGCGGTGGTGGCGGACCCGGAGTTCGCCCCCTTCGCGCTGATCGCCCCCGACCGGCCCGGATGACGCCCGGGCGAGGCACGCGCGACGCCCGGGTGACACCTGGGTGACACAGCGCGCTTCCCTTAGGAAAATCCGATATGTGGAATATCGGATGACCTGATCTCGTTGGGGACTTCCGGCCCCCACGGGCCCACTGTGGCCTGTGAGGGAACGGAGAACAGGATGACCGCGGCCCACGTCGCACCGGAGGAGTCCGCACGCCCGGAGGCGGGACGGGAGGCCGCGCGCCCGGCGGCGCGGCGGCGCGGCGGGCTGCTCCTGCTGCTGGTCCTGGGCGCCCTCTCGGCGATCGGGCCGCTCTCCATCGACATGTACCTGCCCGCGCTGCCCGCCATCACCGCCGAGCTCGGCACCGGCCAGGCGCAGGTGCAGCTCACCCTCACCGCCTGCCTCATCGGCGTCTCCGCCGGCCAGATCGTGGCCGGTCCGCTCAGCGACATGTTCGGACGGCGCAGGCCGCTGGCGATCGGCGTCGCCGCCTACGCCGCGGCCTCGCTGCTGTGCGCCTTCGCCCCGTCGGTCGAGGGGCTGATCGGCTCCCGTCTGCTCCAGGGGATCGCGGGCGGCGCCGCGCTGGTGATCGTGCGCGCCGTCGTCCGCGACCTGTACGAGGGCGCCGCCATCGCGCGCATCTTCGCCACCCTCCTGCTGGTCAGCGGGCTCGCCCCGATCCTGGCTCCGATCCTCGGCGCGCAGCTGATCGCGCACACCTCCTGGCGGGGCATCTTCGCCGTGCTCAGCGTCGCGGGGCTCGTGCTGCTGGCCGCGGCGCTCCTCGGCGTACGCGAGACGCTCCCGGCCGGCAGCCGGGAGCGCGGCGGGCTGCGGCAGACCCTCGCCACCTTCGGCCACCTGCTGCGCGACCGCTCCTTCATGGCCTGCGCGCTGGCCGGCGGCCTGGGGTTCGGCGCCCTGTTCGCCTACATCTCCGGCTCCCCGTTCGTGATCCAGGAGGTGTACGGGGCCTCGCCGCAGACCTACTCGCTGGTGTTCGCGCTCAACGCGCTGGCCCTGACCGCCGCGGCGCAGGCCGGCGGGCGGCTCGCCGGGCGCCGGGCGACCCCCGTCCGGCTGATCCTGGCGGGACTGTTCCTCTACGTGGCCGGAGGTGCGGCGCTGGTCGTCGTGGCCGCCGCGGGACTGCCGCTCGGCGCGCTGGTGGCGGGCCTGTTCACGATGATGTGCGGCGCCGGCCTGGTGCTGCCCGGCACCGGTGCGCTGGCGCTGGCCGACCAGCCCCAGCAGGTCGCCGGGAGCGCCTCGGCGCTGCTGGGCGTCCTGCAGTTCGCGCTCGGCGGCCTCGCGGCCCCGCTGGTGGGTCTCGGCGGCGGCGGATCGGCGCTGCCGATGGCCGTCGTGCTGGCGGTGTTCGCCGTCGCGGCGCTGGCCTCCTTCGCGGGTCTGCGGAGGCCCGCCCGGAACGTTTCCGCAGGTTAGGTAAGGCTTGCCTGAGTGATGCATGCCATTGGCAAGGAATGTCCCTCCGGTTTGGCAGGGGGGAAGTAATTACGCCACACTGATGTTGTGAAATACGTGAACCGGATGTCGGACACTCGGGAAGCCGCCGAAGCGCGGCATTCCGGCGTGCCCGCCGAGAGCGGCACGCGGGCGCGCGTCGCCCGGCTCATCCTGGAACACGGACCCATCACCGCCGCCGCCCTCGGCGAACGGCTCGGGCTCACCCCCGCCGCCGTCCGCCGCCACCTGGACGCGCTGCTCGCCGACGGGATGATCGAACCCCGTACGGCGCGGCCTCGCGGACAGCGTGGCCGGGGACGACCGGCGAAACTGTTCGCCATCACCGACGCCGGGCGCAGTGCCTTCGAGCACGCCTACGACGGCCTGGCGGGGAGCGCGCTGCGCTTCCTCGCCGACCGCCTGGGCGAGGAGGCCGTGGCCGAGTTCGCCCGGTCGCAGGTGTCCGGCCTGGTCGGCCGCCTGCGCTCCGGGATGGACGAGGTCCCCGCCGACCAGCGGGTCCGCGTCCTGGCCGAGGCGCTCTCGGCCGACGGCTACGCCGCCTCGGCGAGCAGGGCCGCGGTCGGTGGCGAGCAGCTGTGCCAGCACCACTGCCCGGTGGCGCACGTGGCCGCGGAGTTCCCGCAGCTGTGCGAGGCCGAGACGGAGGCGTTCGCGCAGATCCTCGGCACTCCCGTGCAGCGGCTCGCGACCATCGCCCACGGCGACGGAGTGTGCACCACCCACGTGAGTCCGCCCCGTCATAGAACGATCGACGAATCGAGCAAGGAGACCGGAAGGTGACTGTCACCGACCGCCCGGAGCTGGAAGGCCTCGGGAATTACAAGTTCGGCTGGGCCGACTCTGATGTGGCCGGCGCCGCCGCGAAGCGAGGCCTGTCGGAGGAGGTCGTCCGCAACATCTCCGCGCTCAAGAACGAGCCGGAGTGGATGCTGGACCTCCGCCTGAAGGGGCTGCGCCTCTTCGGCAAGAAGCCCATGCCCAACTGGGGTGCAGACCTCTCCGGCATCGACTTCGACAACATCAAGTACTTCGTGCGCTCCACCGAGAAGCAGGCCGCCTCCTGGGACGAGCTGCCCGAGGACATCAAGAACACCTACGACAGGCTCGGCATCCCGGAGGCGGAGAAGCAGCGCCTCATCGCCGGCGTCGCCGCCCAGTACGAATCCGAGGTCGTCTACCACAAGATCCGTGAGGACCTCGAGGAGAAGGGCGTCATCTTCGTCGACACCGACACGGGCCTGCGCGAGCACGAGGAGCTCTTCAAGGAGTACTTCGGCTCGGTCATCCCGGTCGGCGACAACAAGTTCGCCGCGCTGAACACCGCGACCTGGTCCGGCGGCTCCTTCATCTACGTGCCGCCGAACGTCAACGTCGAGATCCCGCTCCAGGCCTACTTCCGGATCAACACCGAGAACATGGGCCAGTTCGAGCGGACTCTGATCATCGTGGACGAGAACTCCTACGTCCACTACGTCGAGGGCTGCACCGCGCCGATCTACTCCTCCGACTCGCTGCACAGCGCGGTCGTGGAGATCATCGTGAAGAAGGGCGCCCGCTGCCGCTACACGACCATCCAGAACTGGTCGAACAACGTCTACAACCTGGTCACCAAGCGCGCCGTCGCCTACGAGGGCGCGACCATGGAGTGGATCGACGGCAACATCGGCTCCAAGGTCACCATGAAGTACCCGGCCGTCTACCTGATGGGCGAGCACGCCAAGGGTGAGACGCTGAGCGTCGCCTTCTCCGGCGAGGGCCAGCACCAGGACGCCGGTGCCAAGATGGTGCACCTGGCTCCGCACACCTCCTCCACCGTCATCTCCAAGTCCGTCGCCCGCGGCGGCGGCCGCACCTCCTACCGCGGTCTGGTCCAGATCGAGGAGGGCGCGCACGGCAGCGCCAGCACGGTCAAGTGCGACGCGCTCCTGGTCGACCAGATCAGCCGCTCCGACACCTACCCCTACGTCGACGTCCGCGAGGACGACGTGTCGATGGGGCACGAGGCCACCGTCTCCAAGGTCTCCGACGACCAGCTCTTCTACCTGATGAGCCGCGGTCTGGGCGAGGACGAGGCGATGGCGATGATCGTGCGCGGCTTCGTCGAGCCGATCGCGCGCGAGCTGCCGATGGAGTACGCGCTGGAACTGAACCGCCTGATCGAGCTGCAGATGGAAGGGGCCGTCGGCTGATGGGCCTGGAGACCAAACCCCTGTCGAGCCTGCACGCGAAGTCGTCCTACGACCCGGCCGACTTCGAGGTTCCGACCGGTCGCGAGGAGGAGTGGCGCTTCACCCCGCTCTCGCGGCTGAAGGGCCTGCACGACGGCACCGCCGCCGCCTCCGGCAGCGTGCTGGTGACCGTGGACGCGGCCCCCGAGGCCGCGGTGGAGACCGCGGGCCGCGGCGACGCCCGCATCGGCGCGGCCTACGTGCCGGCCGACCGGGTCAGCGCGCAGGCCTACGCCTCCTTCGAGAAGGCGACCGTGGTCACCTTCCCGCGCGAGGCGGTGGCCTCCGCGCCGACCGTGATCACCTTCACCGGGTCGGGCGAGGGCGCGGCCTTCGGCCACACCGTCGTCGTGCTGGAGCCGATGGCCGAGGCCACCGTCGTCCTGGAGCACACCGGCAGCGCGGTCTACGCCGACAACGTCGAGTTCGTCGTCGGCGACGGCGCCATCCTGAAGGTCGTCAGCCTGCAGGACTGGGCCGACGACGCGGTGCACGTCTCCCACCACCACGCCCGGCTGGGCAGGGACGCGACCTTCCGCAGCTTCGTGGTCACCCTCGGCGGCGACCTGGTGCGGCTCTCGCCGTCGGTCGCCTACACCGCGCCAGGCGGCGACGCCGACCTGACCGGCCTGTACTTCGCGGACGCCGGCCAGCACCTGGAGCACCGCCTGCTGGTGGACCACTCGCAGCCCGACTGCAAGAGCAACGTGGTCTACAAGGGCGCACTGCAGGGTGAGGGCGCCCACGCGGTCTGGATCGGCGACGTGATCATCCGGGTCGAGGCCGAGGGCACCGACACCTACGAGCTCAACCGCAACCTGCTGCTCACCGACGGCGCCCGCGCCGACTCGGTGCCGAACCTGGAGATCCTCACCGGCGAGGTCGCCGGGGCGGGCCACGCCAGCGCCTCCGGCAGGCTGGACGACGAGCACATCTTCTACCTGCAGGCCCGCGGCATCCCGTTCGACGAGGCCCGGCGCCTGGTCATCCGGGGCTTCTTCGCGCAGCTGCTGGAGAAGATCGAGCTCCCCGAGCTCCGCGAGCGCGTGTTCGCCAGGGTCGAGGCGGAGCTCGAGCGGTGACGTTCGAGACAGTCTGCAAGCTCGCCGACATCCCCGACGGGGGAGTGCTCGGCATCGAGGTCGGCGACACCCCCGTCGCCCTGGTCCGCCAGGGCGAGGAGGTCCACGCGCTGCACGACGTGTGCTCCCACGCCGAGGTCAAGCTCAGCGAGGGCGAGGTCTACGACGGCACCCTGGAGTGCTGGCTGCACGGCTCGTGCTTCGACCTGCGCTCGGGCAAGCCCACCGGCCCGCCCGCCAACAAGCCCGTTCCCGTTTACCGAGTCAAGATCGACGGCGACGACGTGCTCGTCTCGCTCTCGAAGGAGTCATAAGTGTCAACGCTTGAGATCCGCGACCTCCAGGTCGCCGTCGAGGACAAGCAGATCCTGCGCGGCGTCAACCTGACCGTGAAGTCCGGCGAGACCCACGCCATCATGGGCCCCAACGGTTCCGGCAAGTCCACGCTCGCCTACGCGATCGCCGGCCACCCGAAGTACACCATCACCGGCGGCCAGGTCCTGCTGGACGGCGTCGACCTGCTCGAGCTCTCGGTGGACGAGCGCGCCCGCGCCGGCCTGTTCCTCGCCATGCAGTACCCCGTCGAGGTCCCCGGCGTCTCGGTCTCCAACTTCCTGCGCTCGGCGGTCACCGCCGTGAACGGCGAGGCCCCCAAGCTCCGCCAGTTCGCCAAGGACCTGAAGGCCGGCATGGACGCCCTGTCCATCGACTCCGCCTTCGCCCAGCGCAACCTGAACGAGGGCTTCTCCGGCGGCGAGAAGAAGCGCCACGAGATCCTCCAGCTCGAGCTGCTCAAGCCGAAGATCGCCGTCCTCGACGAGACCGACTCCGGCCTGGACGTCGACGCCCTGCGCGTCGTCTCCGAGGGCATCAACCGCTTCCGCGCCTCCGGCGAGACCGGCGTGCTGCTGATCACCCACTACACCCGCATCCTGCGCTACGTGAAGCCGGACTTCGTCCACGTCTTCGCCGCCGGCCGGGTCGTCGAGGAGGGCGGTCCCGAGCTCGCCGACAAGCTCGAGGCGGAGGGTTACGAGGCCTACACCAAGGCCTCTGCGTGAGCGGATCGACAGGACGGGCGAGGACGCGGCGGTGACGACGTGACGACGGCGACGACAGGGACGACGGGGACAGGGGGCGGTGAGCGGCCGGTGAGCACTCCTGCGTTCGACGTGGACAGGATCAGGAAGGACTTCCCGATCCTCTCCCGCGAGCTGCCCGGCGGCAGGCCGCTGGTCTACCTCGACTCGGGCAACTCCTCGCAGAAGCCCGTCCAGGTGATCGAGGCCATGCGCGAGCACCTGTCGATGCACTACGGCAACGTCGGCCGTGCCATGCACGCGCTGGGGGCCGAGTCCACCGAGGCCTACGAGGACGCCCGGGACAAGGTCGCCGCCTTCGTCGGCGCGCCGAGCCGCGACGAGATCGTCTTCACCAAGAACGCCTCCGAGGCGATCAACCTGGTGGCCCACGGCTTCGGCAACCCCACCAACTCCGATCCCAGGTTCACCCTGGGGCCCGGTGACGAGATCGTCATCTCGGAGATGGAGCACCACTCCAACATCGTGCCCTGGCAGATGGTGGCGGCGCGCACCGGCGCCACCCTGAAGTGGTTCCCCGTCACCGACGAGGGCCGCCTGGACCTGTCGGGCATCGAGGAGCTGGTCACCGAGCGCACGAAGATCGTGTCGATCGCGCACCAGTCGAACGTGCTCGGCACGGTCAACCCCGTCGACCGGATCCTCGCCCGGGTCCGGCAGGTCGGCGCCCTGCTCATGCTGGACGCCTCCCAGTCGGTCCCGCACAAGCCGGTCGACGTGGCCGCGCTGGGCGTCGACTTCCTGGCGTTCACCGGGCACAAGGCCGTCGGTCCCTCCGGGATCGGCGTGCTGTGGGCCCGCGCGGAACTGCTGGAGGCCATGCCCCCGTTCCTGGGCGGCGGCGAGATGATCGAGGCGGTCTGGATGGACCGCTCGACCTACGCGCCCGCGCCGCACAAGTTCGAGGCGGGCACCCCACCGATCGTCGAGGCCGTCGGCCTCGGCGCCGCGGTGGACTACCTGTCCGCGGTCGGCCTGGACGCGGTGGCCCGCCACGAGCGCGAGCTGACGGCGTACGCCCTCCAGGCGCTGCGCGAGCTGCCCGGCCTGAAGGTGATCGGGCCGGAGGACCTGGAGGATCGGGGCGGCACGGTCTCCTTCACCCTGCAGGGCGTCCACCCGCACGACGTCGGCCAGATCCTGGACGACGAGTTCGGCGTGGCCGTGCGGGTGGGGCACCACTGCGCCCGCCCCCTCCACCTGAGGTTCGGGATCCCCGCCACGACGCGGGCGTCCTTCTACCTGTACAACACAACGGCCGAGATCGACGCCCTGGTCCGCGGCCTCCACCACGTGCAGAAGGTGTTCGCCTAGTCATGCCGGTGCAGCCGAACCGGTGGGCCGGCGGCCTGTCGTGCGCAGCGAACGAGAAGGTGAGCGCGACTCCATGATCGCCGAGTCCATGTACCAGGAGCTGATCCTGGAGCACTACAAGCATCCGCAGGGGCGCGGTCTGCGCGACCCCTTCGACGCCGAGGTCCACCACGTGAACCCGACCTGCGGCGACGAGATCACCATGCGGGTGAAGCTGGGCGACGGGGGCAAGGTCGAGGACGTCTCCTACGACGGCCAGGGCTGCTCGATCAGCCAGGCCGCCGCCTCGGTCCTGCACGAGCTGGCCACCGGGTCGACCGTGGCCGAGACGCTGGCCGTGGTGGACGAGTTCACCCGGCTGATGCAGGGCAGGGGCAAGGTGGAGGCCGACGAGGACGTGCTGGGCGACGCGGTGGCGTTCGCCGGGGTCGCCAAGTTCCCGGCCCGGGTGAAGTGCGCGCTGCTGGCCTGGATGGCCTACAAGGACGCGGTCGCGAGGAGCGCGTGACGATGAGCGAGCCAGTCGTGGACGGGGGAGTCCGTCTCCCCCGGACACCGGAGAAGGAGGCCCGATGAGCAGGCCCGTGGAGACGCCCACCGGGGCGTCGTACGACGGGGAGACGACCCTTGACGAGGTCATGGAGGCCCTCAAGGACGTCGTGGACCCCGAGCTCGGGATCAACGTGGTGGACCTCGGCCTGATCTACGGGGTCAACCTCGACCCCGCGGAGGCCGGGGCGCCGCCGGTCGCGACCATCGACATGACGCTGACCAGCGCGGCCTGCCCGCTGACCGACGTCATCGAGGAGCAGGCGCACTCGGCGCTGGACGGCATGGTCTCCGATGTGAAGATCAACTGGGTCTGGCTCCCGCCGTGGGGACCCGACAAGATCACCGACGAGGGCCGCGACCAGCTCCGGATGCTCGGTTTCAACGTCTGAGCGACCTCGTCTCCGGTACGGCTCGCGGCTTCCGGGTTGCGGGCCGTACCGAAATGTGTGAGAGAATGCCATGCGCCGGGAAGAAACGCCCGGTGCGGAGCGTTGTCTCCACCGACGGACAAGCGTTCGCCCCCCAATGGCGAGCGCCCCGACCGACCCGGCACTGCGAACGCCGGGAATGCTTGATCGTGGTTTGACTGCGTGCGGGTAAGCTAGACCCGCCCCGTGCGGTGCGCCTCGACTTGCACCGCACCACCGCCCCTCCGAAGTGGGCGTCGATCGAGCGCGGCCTCATGGCCGCGCGCTCCAGGCTCGTCCTTTCGCAGAAGTGACGTGCCCCGTTCTTCTACCGAAAGGCACGAATCTTCGTGACCATGCTTGACGCTGCCCTGCCCGAGAACATCGACGTCATCGAGATCCCCGAGATCCCCGACGGCGTCTCCGAGTTCATCCTCCTCGGCCTGCCGAAGCCCCTGGTTACCGGCCTGTCCCGGCAGGGCATCGACAGCCCCTTCCCGATCCAGCGCGCCACCATCCCCGACATCCTGTCGGGCAAGGACGTGCTCGGCCGCGGCCAGACCGGGTCCGGCAAGACCCTGGCCTTCGGCCTGCCCATGATGGCCCGCATCGCCGGGCGCAAGGCCCGCCCGGGTCACCCGCTCGCCGTCGTCCTGGTGCCGACCCGCGAGCTGGCCATGCAGGTCACCGACGCGCTCGAGCCGCTCGGCCGCGGCCTGTCCCTGCGGATGAAGACCGTCGTCGGCGGCATGTCCATGGGCCGCCAGATCGAGGCGCTGCGCCGCGGCGTCGAGGTCGTCGTGGCGACGCCCGGCCGGCTGACCGACCTGATCCAGCAGGGCGAGTGCACCCTGGACGAGGTCCAGGTGAGCATCCTGGACGAGGCCGACCACATGTGCGACCTCGGCTTCTTCCCGGTGGTCAGCGCGATCCTGCAGCAGACCCCGGCCGACAGCCAGCGCCTGCTGTTCTCCGCCACCCTCGACGGCGACGTGGACAAGCTCGTCCGGCGCTTCCTGACCGACCCGGTCACCCACTCGATGGCCCCGGCGGCCTCCTCGGTGGACACCATGGAGCACCACGTCCTGGAGGTGCACCGCGACGACAAGTTCCCGGTGACCGCCGAGATCGCCAACCGTGACGGCCGGACGATCATCTTCGTCCGCACCCAGCACGGGGTGGACCGCCTGTGCAAGCAGCTCGCCCAGGTCGGCATCAAGGCCGGCGGCCTGCACGGCGGCAAGCGCCAGAACCAGCGCACCCGCATCCTGGCGGAGTTCAAGGAAGGTGCGATCAACGTCCTGGTCTGCACCGACGTCGCGGCCCGCGGCATCCACGTCGACAACATCAGCCTCGTGCTGCACGTCGACCCGCCGCAGGACCACAAGAGCTACCTGCACCGCGGCGGCCGTACGGCCCGCGCCGGGGAGAAGGGCACCGTCATGACGCTGGTGCTCCCCAACGAGCGCCGCTCCACCGACGCGATGACCCGCCGCGCGGGCATCAAGCCGTTCCGCCTCAAGGCCACCCCCGGCCACCCGCGCCTGGAGGAGATCGCCGGGGCCCGGCGGCCCAGCGGCGAGCCGATCCCGGTCTGGGAGCCCTCGGCCCCCGCCGCCAAGCAGCGTCAGCGCCGTGAGGGCTTCGGCGGCGGTGGCGGCGGCCGCGGCCCGCGCCGGTTCCGCGACCGGTTCGAGGGCGAGGGCCGTCCGGCCCGCGAGCGCTCCTTCGGCGACGACAACCGCGCCGGCGACCGTCCCGCCGGCGGCGGCTACCGCTCCGACCGCCCCACGGGCGGCGGCTACCGCGGCGGCGACCGTCCCGCCGGTGGCGGCGGCTACCGCTCCGAGCGCCCGGCGGGCGAGCGCGACTCCTTCCGCGGCGACCGCCCCTCCGGCGGCTACCGGGGCGGCGAGCGGCGCGAGCCGTTCCGCTCCGACCGCCCGGCCGAGGGCGGCCACCGCAGCGAGCCGTTCCGCGGCGGCGACCGTCCCAGCGGCGGTTACCGCAGCGAGCCGTTCCGTTCGGACCGTCCTGCGGGCCAGGGCGAGTTCCGCGGGGGCGAGCGCCGCTCGGAGCGCTCCGGCGGCGGCTACCGCGGCGGGCGCGGCGACCACTCCGGCGGCTCGCGTTACGGCCGCTGATCACCGCATGATCCCGTGAAGGCCGGTACGGCATCGCCGTACCGGCCTTTCGCGTGTCCGGACTCCCGCGTCCGGGGGACGGTGCCGCCGTGCGCCGGACGGTGCGGTGGCCGCCCTGCCCGGGGCGGTGCCGCCCCGCGGCCCCAGGTCTCCGGCCGGGACGGGGCTCAGCCGTTAGGGGGCGGGGCGGTGCTGCCCCGGGGGACGAGCCGGGCCGCCTCGTCCTCGAAGGCCTCGGCCTCCTCGCCGACGATCAGCGCCAGCAGGGTCCGCGCGGCGTGGGCGCCGTAGGAGGGGATGTCGCGGGTCAGCGCGGTCAGGGCGGGCCGCACGACCTGGGAGAGCGGTGAGTCGTCCCATGCCACGACGGACAGGTCCCCCGGCACGTCGAGCCGCATCTCCTGGGCCACCGACAGGCCGGCCACCGCCATGATGTCGTTGTCGTAGACGATCGCGGTCGGCCGGGAGGGGGAGCTGACCAGGCGCCGGGTGGCCCGCGCGCCCTCCTCCCCGGTGTAGTCGGTGTGCGTGATGGTGTACGCGGTCAGGCCGAGATCCTCGCAGGCGGCGATGAACGCCTGGTCGCGCAGGACGGTGTGGACCAGCTCGGGCAGCCCCGCGACCCGGGCGATCCTGCGGTGCCCGAGCGCCACGAGGTATTCGACGGCCTCGCGGACGGCGGCGGTGTCGTCGGACCAGACGGGCACCAGCGAGCCGGCCTCCGAAGGGTGGCCGACCACCACGGCGGGCAGGCCGAGGTCCTCCAGCTCGGTGATGCGCGGGTCGGAGAAGCGCAGGTCGACCAGGATCGCCCCGTCCACCCGGCGCTCGCCCCACCAGCGGCGGTAGACCTCCATCTCCTGCCCGGGGTCGGCCACCACCTGGAGCATCAGCGCGTAGGACCGGGCGGAGAGCTCGCCCTCGATCCCGCTGATCAGCTCCATGTAGAACGGCTCCACGCCCAGGATGCGGGCCGGGCGGCAGACGGTCAGGCCGACGCTGTTGGCCCGCGCGCCGTTGAGCGCCCGCGCCGCGCTGTTGGGCCGCCAGCCGATCTCCTCGGCGATGGCCTTGATGAGGGCGCGCTTGGCGTCGGAGACCCCCGGGCGGTCGTTGAGCGCGTAGGAGACCGCCACCTTGGAGACGCCCGCCTGCCGGGCGATGTCGGCGATCGTCGGTCGCTTCACCGAGCCCCCTGATTGAACCGGTTAGCCACTGTGTCGAGCCGACCTTACCGCCTGGGCGCGCCTCCGGCCGCCGCCGGTCCCCCGACCGCGGCGGGCTCCCGGGTCGCACTGCCGGTACCTGCGGGATCGATCGCCTCCTCGAAAGGGAGGGTGATATCAGTGCGGAGGTCGCGGAGCCGTACATATCGAACGCGTCACGGCTATTGACGTCGGGGTTACGCGGAATTTACGTTCGCCGTACTTATCCGGTTCAGTTAAGTCTGGCGGAGCGGGGCGCGGGCGGCCGGTCGGCACGGCGCGTCGCGGCACGCCGGCGGTGGCCGGTTGGAGAGCGGGGGCGTGCCCGCCCCGCAATCAATGGGAGCGCTCCCAGGTCCGGAGGGCTACGGCCCTCCGGACTTCTCTATCGGGGTCTGTGACGACGTTCGGACCTCCGCCGCACCGGCGGGGGAAGGAGAAACGCAATGCGAAACCGGATGCGGATCGTTGTTCCGCTCCTGGCGGTCGGCCTGGCCGCCGCGTGTTCGAGCGGTGGGTCCACGCCGGCCCCGCAGGGCTCCCAGGCGGGGAGCGCCCCCGCGGCCGCCCCGGGCGGCGGCGGCGCGCTGCCCCGCAACGAGACGCTGTACACCAGCGGCACGCAGTGGGGCCCGCCGGCGAACTTCAACCCCCTGCGCGAGTGGGACTACGCGACCGGCACCGAGGGCCTCGTCTACGAGTCGCTGTTCCACTTCGACGGCAACGCCGGGAAGCTGGTCCCGTGGCTGGCCCAGAGCGGCACCTGGGTCGACGACAAGACCTACGAGCTGAAGCTCCGCCAGGGCGTCACCTGGTCGGACGGCAAGCCGTTCACCGCCAAGGACGTCGTCTTCACCTTCGAGCTCGGCAAGATGGAGACGGTCCCCTACCACAACATCTGGGAGTGGCTGGAGAAGGCCGAGGCGGTCGACGACCAGACCGTGAAGTTCACCTTCTCCAAGGCCAACTACCAGGAGTGGGACTTCCAGATGTACAGCCGGGCGATCGTCCCGCAGCACGTCTGGGAGGGCCGCTCCGAGCAGGAGGTGCTGGACGGCAAGAACGAGAACCCGGTCGGCACCGGTGCCTACACCTACTCCAGGCACGACCAGGACCGCGTCGTCTGGCAGCGCCGCGACGACTGGTGGGGCAAGACCGCGCTCAACATGGAGCCCAAGCCGAAGTACATCGTCGACATCGTCAACTCCAGCAACGAGGTGGCGATGGGCCTGCTGCTGCAGAAGGGCATGGACCTCAGCAACAACTTCCTGCCCGGCGCGGCCAACCTGGTCAAGGGCAACTTCGGCATCACCACCTACTACCCCGAGCCGCCGTACATGCTCTCGGCCAACACCGCCTTCCTGGTGCTGAACACCAAGAAGAAGCCGATGGACGACCCGGCGTTCCGCAAGGCGCTCGCCAGCTCGATCGACACCAAGAAGATCGTCGAGGGCGTCTACGGCAACCTGGTCAAGGCGGCCAGCCCCACCGGCCTGCTCCCCCAGTGGGAGCAGTACATCGACCAGCAGGTCGTCGCCGACAAGGGCTTCTCCTTCGACACCGCCAAGGCCAAGAAGCTGCTGGCCGACGCGGGCTACAAGGACTCCGACGGCGACGGGTTCGTGGAGAACAAGGACGGCTCGAAGATCGAGCTGGACATCATCGTCCCGTCGGGCTGGACCGACTGGATGGAGTCGATCCGCGTCATCGCCGCCAGCGCCAAGGAGGCGGGGATCAACATCACCCCCGACTTCCCGGACTTCAACGCCCTGGTGGACAAGCGCGGCAAGGGCGACTTCGACCTGCTGATCAACAATGAGCGGCAGCTGTCGAACACCCCCTGGACGTACTACGACTACATGTTCCAGCTCCCGGTGCAGAAGACGCAGAACACCGTCAACTTCGGCCGGTACGAGAACAAGGACATCTGGAAGCTCGTCCAGGAGCTCGACCAGGTCAAGACCGACGACGCCGAGGGCATGAAGCAGGTCATGTCCAAGATCCAGGCGATCCACCTGGACGAGATGCCGATCATCCCGCTCTGGTACAACGGCCTGTGGTCCCAGGTGAGCAACTCCTCCTGGACCAACTGGCCCTCCTCGGTCGGCGACACGCCCAAGACCCCGCCGACGATGTGGCGCAACTGGCTGGAGCTGGGCGGCTTCGAGACGCTCACGCAGATCAAGCCGGCCTCCTGACCGGATGAGCACCGGCCCCCTCCCCGCGCCGGGCGGCGCGGGGAGGGGGCCCTCTGGGAGGGTTCCCCTTGCGTCAATACTTCGGTCGGAAACTGCTGGTCTACGGCCTGACGTTCTTCGTCGCCGTCACGATCAACTGGATGGTCCCGCGCTTCATGCCCGGCGACCCGGTCTCGAGCATGGTGGCCCGGGCGGGTGTGAGCAACCCCGGCGCCGTGGAGACCATGCGCACCTACTACACCAACCTCTTCGGCTTCGACCAGCCGCTGTGGAAGCAGTACGCGAACTTCTGGGCGGCCCTGTTCCAGGGCGACTTCGGCATCAGCATCTGGGTGTTCCCCACCCCGGTGAGCGAGGTCATCATGGGCGCGGTGCCGTACACCCTGGGACTGATGATCCCCTCGGTGCTGCTGAGCTGGGTCGTCGGCAACTGGGCCGGCGCCTTCGCCGCGCGGCGCAAGCTGCTGGACAACACGGTGCTGCCGGTCGGCTACGTCCTGACGGCCATGCCGTACATGTGGCTGGCGGTGCTGCTGGCCTGGGGCCTGGGGGTCGTGGCGGGGATCTTCCCGGTCGCGGGCGGCTACAGCTTCTCGCTGCAGCCCAGCCTGTCGTGGGAGTTCATCGCCGACCTGCTGCACCACTGGGTGCTGCCGTTCCTCTCGCTCTTCCTCGTCGCGCTCGGCGGGTGGGCGATCGGCATGCGCAACATGATCATCTATGAGCTGGAGTCGGACTACTCCAACTACCTGTCCGCGCTGGGGGCCCCGCAGCGGCTGATCCGCCGCTACGCCTTCCGCAACGCGGTGCTGCCCCAGATCACCGGCCTGGCCCTGCAACTGGGCGTGCTGGTGGCCGGCGCCCTGGTCACCGAGATCGTCTTCTCCTATCCCGGGCTGGGCAGCCTCATCCTCAAGGCCATCCAGAACCAGGACTTCTTCCTGCTCCAGGGCACCTTCATGTTCATCGTCCTCGGCGTGCTGATCGCCAACTTCATCATCGACATCGTCTACGTCGTGGTCGATCCGCGGACGCGGGCCGGAATGGCGGGTGCGCAGGCATGACGGCGATCCAGGAGACCCCCGCCAAGGACGTCGCCGCCGGCGCCGGGGCGCGCCGCGAGGCGCTGTACTTCGCGGTGCGCAACGGCAAGCTGCTGGTCGGCTTCGGTCTCGCGCTCCTCCTCTTCCTGCTCGGCTTCGCCGGCCCGCTGGTGCTGGACGCCGTCGACCCCAACGCCTACGGCACCAAGCCCATGTCGCCGCCCTCGGGCGAGCACTGGTTCGGCACGACGACGTTCGGCCAGGACGTGTTCTCGCAGTTCGTGTACGGCCTGCAGACCACCTTCATCGTGGGCGCGCTCGGCGGCGGCATCGCGGCGGTCATCGCGATGGCGGTCGGCTTCACCGCCGGCTACCGGGGCGGCCTGGTCGACGAGGTCCTCAACATGTTCACCAACATCGTCCTGGTCATCCCGACGCTGGCCGTGCTGCTGATCATCAACGCCTACCTGGGCGTGCGCAGCGTCCCGGCCCAGGCCCTGTTCATCGGGCTCACCTCGTGGCCGTGGGCGGCGCGGGCGATCCGGGCGCAGACGTTCTCGCTGCGCACCCGGGACTTCGTGGCGCTGGCCAGGCTCAGCGGCTCGAGCACGCGGAAGATCATCATGCGCGAGATCGCGCCGAACATGAGCTCCTACCTGTTCATGATGTTCATCCTGCTCTTCGGCGGCTCGATCCTGATCGCGTCCTCGCTCGACTTCATCGGACTCGGCCCCACCGAGGGCATCTCACTCGGCCTGATGCTGCAGAACGCCAACCAGTGGAGCGCGATGCAGCTGGGCATGTGGTGGTGGTTCCTGCCCCCGGGCGCCGGGATCACCGCGATCGTCGGGGCCCTGTACGTGGCCAACGTCGGGCTCGACGAGGTCTTCAACCCGAAACTGAGGGAGACATGAGTCTGCGGGTCAGCGAGCTGAGGGTGTACTACCGGACCCTCAAGGGCGACGTGAAGGCGCTCGACGACGTCTCCTTCACGATGCGGGACGGGGAGATCCTCGGCCTGGCGGGGGAGTCGGGCTGCGGCAAGACGACCCTGGGCAAGAGCCTCATCCGGATGGACGGCCGGATGCGGCACATGGGCGGCACGGTGCAGCTCGACGGCCGCGAGCTGCCCATCGGCGACGACCGGCGGATGAACGAGTTCCGCTTCCACGAGGTCTCCCTCATCCCGCAGTACTCGATGAGCGCGATGAACCCGACCCGCAAGATCGGGAAGATGGTGGGCGAGCTGCTCAGGTCCCGGGGCGCGGCCCTCGACCGGGCCGAGCTGGAGTCCCGCCTGGAGCTGGTCGAGCTGCCGCGCAAGGTGCTGGACAACTACCCCATCGAGCTGTCCGGCGGCATGAAGCAGCGGATGGTCATGGTCATCTCCACGCTGCTCAACCCGTCGCTGCTCATCGCCGACGAGGTCACCTCCGCGCTCGACGTGTCCACGCAGAAGGCGGTCGCCAAGGCCCTGATCGGCTTCCGCGACGCGGGGTTCGTCAAGAGCATGATCTTCGTCACCCACGACCTCGCGCTCACGTCCCACATCGCCGACACGATCATGGTCATGTACGCGGGCAGGCTCGCCGAGAAGGCGCCCGCCAAGGTGATGGTCACGGCGCCGCGTCACCCGTACACCAGGCTCCTGATCAACTCGCTGCCCGAGGTCGGCGTGCGCCACGCCGACAAGAAGCTGTCCGGCATCGCCGGCAGCCCGCCCTCGCTGCTCGACCCGCCGGCCGGCTGCCGCTTCCGGGCCCGCTGCCCGGTGGCCGGCGACGAGTGCGCGCAGGAACCGCCCGTGGTCGAGGTCGAGCCCGACCACTTCGTCGCGTGCTGGAAGGCATGATGCTGCAACTCGACAACGTCACGAAGGTCTACAAGGTCGGCGCGTTCGGCGGGAAGACCTTCGCGGCCGTGGACGGCGTGAGCTTCGACGTGCGCTCCGGCGAGGTCGTCTCCCTCATCGGGGAGAGCGGCAGCGGCAAGAGCACGATCGGCAAGATGATCCTCGGCCTCACCTCGGTCACCGCCGGATCGATCACCGTCGACGGCGTGCCGGTCAAGGCCGCCAAGGAGTACTACCGGCACGTGCAGGGCGTCTTCCAGGACCCCTTCAGCTGCTACAACCCGGTGTTCAAGGCCGACCGCGTCTTCCAGATGATCAAGGAGTCCTACTACCCGCAGGTCTCCGCCGCCGAGTGGGACGGGCGCGTGCGCTCCGCCATCGAGGACGTCCGGCTCGACCCCGGCCAGGTCCTCGGCCGGTACCCCCACCAGCTCAGCGGCGGCCAGCTCCAGCGCCTGCTCATCGCGCGGGCGCTGCTGCTGGACATCAAGCTGCTGGTCGCCGACGAGATCACCAGCATGCTCGACGCCTCGACCCGCATCGACGTGCTGAACCTGCTGGCCGAGCTCAAGGAGCGCGGCCTCGGCGTGCTGTACGTGACCCACGACCTGTCGCTCGGCAACTACCTGGCCGAGCGCACCGTCGTGCTCCGCAACGGCACGGTGGTCGAGATGGGGCTGACCGACAAGGTCTTCGGCGATCCGCTGCACCCCTACACCCGCAAGCTGCTGGCCGCCGTGCCCCGGCTGAACGCCCCCTGGGAGGACGCCGCACCGACGGACACCTGCCACTACCACGCGGGCGGGGCGTCCGGCGCGCTGTTCGAGGCGGAGGCGGGCCACTTCGTGGCGTGCGCCCGGCTCGACGGCTGCCTCCGGTGACGGTCCCCGCGACGGTCCGGGTCCGGGTGACGTGACGGCCCCTGTGACGGTCCGGGCGACGGTTCACGGGACGCCTCGCCCGGCGTCCCACGAGACACCGCGCGGGGCGTCCCCTGACGCCCCGCGCGGCCGCTAAGGAGAGATCTACTTGAGTTCGTACCGCCCGCTGCACGACGGCTGGACCCTCACGGCCGTCTCGCAGGACACCGGGGTGGCGGGCGTGACCGCGACCGTCCCCGGCTGCGTGCACACCGACCTGCTCGCCGCCGGGATCATCGACGACCCCTACCTGGACGACAACGAGAACCGGCTGGCCTGGATCGGCCGGACCGACTGGGTCTACCAGACCGTCTTCGACTGGGCCGGCGACGGCCACGAGCGGACCGACCTGGTCTGCGAGGGCCTCGACACGGTCGCCACGGTGATCCTCAACGGCGTCCAGGTCGCGACCACCGCCAACCAGCACCGCTCCTACCGCTTCGCCGTGCGGCACCTGCTGCGCGAGGGCGCCAACACCCTGACCGTGCGCTTCGACTCGGCCTACGCCTACGCCGAGGCGCAGCGGGCCGCCCTCGGCGAGCGGCCGAGCCCGTATGACGAGCCGTACCAGTTCATCCGGAAGATGGCCTGCAACTTCGGCTGGGACTGGGGTCCGACCGTGGTCACCGCGGGGATCTGGCGGCCGATCGGGCTGGAGTCCTGGAGCGGCGCCCGGCTGGCCGAGGTGCGCCCGCTGGTGACGATGGACGGCGCCGACGGCAGGGTGCGGGTGCACGTCCGCGTCGAGCGCGCCACCGAGGCGCCGCTGTCGGTGCGCGCCGCCGTCGCGGGCGCCGCCGTACGGGCGGAGCTGGCGCCGGGCGAGCGCGAGGCCGTGCTGGAGCTGGCCGTGCCGGAACCGGAGCGCTGGTGGCCGCGCGGGTACGGCGCGCAGCCGCTGCACGAGCTGACCGTCCGCCTGGACGGCGGAGGACCCGGGCACGGCGCGGGAGACGGCGCGCGGCACGGCGGGGACGACGGGCCCTGCGGGCGGCGCTGGAGCGGGCGGATCGGCTTCCGCACGGTCGAGCTGGAGCGCGACGGAGGCGCCTTCACCCTCGTCGTCAACGGCGTGCCGGTGTTCGTGCGCGGCGTCAACTGGATCCCCGACGACTGCTTCCCGGCCCGGGTCACCCGCGACCGGCTGGCCGCCCGGTTCGCCCAGGCGGCCGAGGCGGGCGTCAACCTGCTGCGGGTGTGGGGCGGCGGGCTGTACGAGAGCGACGACTTCTACGGCCTGGCCGACGAGATGGGCCTGCTGGTCTGGCAGGACTTCCCGTTCGCGTGCGCGGCCTACCCGGAGGAGGAGCCGTTCCGGTCGGAGGTGGAGGCCGAGGCGCGCCAGAACGTCACCCGGCTGGCCGGCCACGCGAGCCTGGTGCTGTGGTGCGGCAACAACGAGAACCTGGAGGGCCACGCCGACTGGGGCTGGCAGGAGGAGCTGGCCGGGCGCAGCTGGGGCGCGGGCTTCTACTACGACCTGCTGCCCTCGGTCCTGGCCGAGCTCGACCCGACCCGCCCCTACTGGCCGGGCAGCCCGTACTCCGGCGCGCCGGACCTGCCGCCCAACGACCCGGCGCGCGGCACCATCCACATCTGGGACGTGTGGAACCGCGAGGACTACACCCGCTACGGCGCCTACACCCCCCGGTTCGTGGCCGAGTTCGGCTTCCAGGGCCCGCCGGCGTACGCCACCATGCGCCGCGCGATCAGCGGCGAGCTGGCCGCCGACGCCCCCCTGGTGCTGCACCACCAGAAAGCGGTCGACGGCAACGCCAAGCTCCTGGCCGGCCTGGGCGAGCACCTGCCCCGGCCTGCGACCTTCGACGACTGGCACTACCTGACCCAGCTCAACCAGGCCCGCGCGATGGCCTTCGGCATCGAGCGGTTCCGGTCGCTCGCGCCGCACTGCATGGGCACGGTCGTCTGGCAGCTCAACGACTGCTGGCCGGTCACCTCCTGGGCCGCCGTCGACGGCGACGGCCGGCGCAAACCGCTCTGGTACGCGCTGCGCCGGGTCTACGCCGACCGGCTGCTGACCGTCCAGGACGGGGAGGTCGCGGTGGTCAACGACGCCCCCGAGCCGTGGCGCGGCGAGCTGTCGCTGGTCCGGCACGGCCTGGACGGCCGGCCGCTGGCCAAGGAGGTCGCCCGCGTCGAGGCGGCGCCGCGCTCGGTGGTGCGGGTGCCGCTGCCGGAGGCGGTCGCGGTGCCCGGCGATCCCGCGGCCGAGGTGCTGGTCGCCGGCCTGGACGGGAGCCGCGCGGTCTCCTTCTACGCCGAGGACACGGCGGTGGCCTTCCCCGAGGCGGCCTACGACGCCTGTGCCGAGCCCGTCGAGGGGGGCTACCGGGTGACGGTGACCGCGCGCACGCTCCTGCGCGAGCTGGCGCTGTTCCCGGACCGGCTGGACCCGGACGCCTCGGTCGACGACCTGCTGGTGACGCTGCTGCCGGAGGAGAGCGCGGTCTTCCACGTCACCACGGAGCGGGAGCTCGACCCGGCGGCGCTGCTCTCCTTCCCGGTGCTGCGCTGCGTGAACGAGGCCCGGCCGGAACGCGGATGAGGCGAAGGGCCGGGGCCCGCACGGGCGGCCCCCGACCCCCGTCCCCGTCCCCGGCCCCCGTCCCCGTCCCCGGCCCCCGTCCCCGTCCCCGGCCCCCGTCCCCGGCCCCGGTCCTCGGCAGGGGCGGGGGAGGGCCGGGGCGGAGGCGGGAGAGCACGGGCAGAACCGGGGCAGGGTCCTGGCCGGTGGTCCCGGCCGGGGTGCGGACGGTTCCGGTGGGTGGACCGGGCGCGCGGTCACGCCGGGCGGGCCGTTAGGCTGGGTGCGCATATCCGGACGACGCCGAGAGAGACGATGAAGACCTTCGAAGAGCTGTACGCCGAGCTGTCCGACAAGGCGCGCACCCGGCCCGAGGGGTCGGGGACCGTGGCCGCGCTGGACGCCGGAGTCCATGCCATCGGCAAGAAGGTCGTGGAGGAGGCCGCCGAGAGCTGGATGGCGGCCGAGCACGAGTCGAACGAGCGGGCCGCGGAGGAGATCTCCCAGCTGCTCTACCACGTGCAGGTCCTCATGATCGCCAAGGGGATCGGGCTGGACGAGGTCTACAAGCATCTCTGAGCCGGCGTGCCCGGCCCCCGTGCGAAGACCCTCCCCGCCCGAGAAGAAGGATTCCTCCCGCCATGCTCCGTCTCGCCGTACCCAACAAGGGCGCCCTCGCCGAGGGCGCCCAGACGATCCTCAAAGAGGCCGGATACCGCGTCCGCAAGGACAGCAAGGAGCTCGTGGTCATCGACCCCGACAACTCCTGCGAGCTGTTCTTCCTGCGGCCCAAGGACATCGCCGTCTACGTCGGCGAGGGCACCCTGGACGCCGGGATCACCGGCCGCGACATGCTCCACGACTCGGGCGCGCGGGTGGAGGAGATCCTGCCGCTCGGCTTCGGCCGCTCCACCTTCCGCTTCGCGGCCGACCCGGGCGAGTTCGCCTCCGTCGCCGACCTGAAGGGCCGGCGGATCGCCACCGCCTACGCCGGCCTGCTGGAGGGCTACCTCGCTGAACAGGGCGTCGAGGCGAGGGTGATCAAGCTGGACGGCGCGGTGGAGACCGCCATCCGGCTGGGCGTGGCCGACGCCGTCGCCGACGTCGTGGAGACCGGCACCACGCTGCGCAACATCGGGCTGGAGGTGTTCGGCGAGCCGATCGCCCGCTCCGAGGCCGTGCTGATCCAGCGCCCGGACGCGGTGGAGAGCCAGGGGCTCGACCAGCTGGTGCGCCGGCTGCAGGGCGTGCTGGTGGCCCGCGACTACGTGATGATGGACTACGACATCCGCGCCGAGCGGATCGAGGAGGCCATCGCGCTCACCCCCGGCATGGAGGGGCCCACCGTCTCCCCGCTGCACCGGGAGGGCTGGGTCGCGGTGCGCGCGATGGTGCCGCGCAAGGGGCACCAGCAGGTGATGGACCAGCTCTGGGAGCTCGGTGCGAAGGCCATCCTGGTCACCGCCATCTACGCCTGCCGCCTCTGACGCCCCTCGTCCGCCGCGACTGCCGCCTGCCAGGTCCTTCCGGCGCCGGACGTGTCCTTCCCGGCCCCGGACGCCGGGGACCTGTCACCCGGGGCGGGTTCCCGGTCACGCCGGCCGCCCGGCAGCGCCGGGCGGCCGGGGCGCCGCGGGTCACGAGGGGAGGGCGGCGGCCTCTTCCTCCTCGATCCGCTGGTTCCACTCGCGCTTGGAGGACTGCCAGCCGTCCTCGTCGCGGCCGATCCGCCAGTAGCCGGAGATGGACAGCGCCGAGAGCGGGACGCCGCGCTCGGTGCGCAGGTGGCGGCGGAGCTCCTTGACGAACCCGGCCTCGCCGTGGACGAAGGCGTGCAGGGCGCCCTCGGGGAAGTCCAGCTCGCGGACGGCGGCGACCAGGCGCTCGCCGATCGGCGCCCCGCCCCGGTGTAGCCAGACGATCTTCACGTCGCCGGGGGAGTCGAGCGGCTGCTCCTCCTCGGGGCCGGCCACCTCGACGAGGACGTGGGCCGGGGCCCCGGCGGGCAGCCGCTCCAGGGAGGCCGCGATGGCCGGCAGCGCGCTCTCGTCGCCCGCCAGCAGGTGCCAGTCCGCCTCGGCGGAGGGCGCGTAGGCCCCGCCGGGACCGAGGAACCAGATGTCCTCGCCCGGCCGGACCCGGGCCGCCCACGGGCCGGCCAGGCCGCTGTCGCCGTGGTGCACGAAGTCGAGGGTGAGCTCGCCCGCCTCGGCGTCCCAGGCCCGGACCGTGTAGGTCCGGGTGGTGGGCTGCTGCTCGCGGGGCAGGTCGCGGCGGATCGCCTCCAGGTCGAACGGCTGCGGGTACGTCACCCCGGGGGGAGCGAACAGCAGCTTCACGTAGTGGTCGGTGAACTCGCCCACGGGCAGGTCGCGCAGGCCCTCGCCGCCGAGCACCACCCGGATCATGTGCGGGGTGAGCCGCTCGGTGCGCACCACCTCGCCGCGCCGTGCCCTGCGCACGGGCCTGCCTTCTGCCATGAGCCGCTCCCGGTGTGATCAACTTAGGTATGCCTAAGTAATAGCATACGCGCAGGCCGGGGGAGGCCGTTCCGGGGCGGCCGGGCGATCAGTGAATCTACGTTGTAAAGCCGTAGGGACGGGTCAGCCCTGGCCGGGGGCGGAGAGCGCTGAGCGGTGGTCGCGGGGGCTCACGCCGTACGCGCGCTTGAAGGCGGTGCTGAGCGCGAAGGGGCTGCCGTAGCCGACCTGCCCGGCCACCGCCTCGACCGTCGCGCCCGGGTCGCGCAGCAGGTCGGCGGCGAGGGCCAGCCGCCGGTTCGTGAGGTACGTCATGGGCGGCTCGCCCACCAGCTCGGTGAAGCGGCGGGCCAGCGCCGCGCGGGAGGTGCCCGTCCGGGCGGCCAGCCCGGCCACCGTCCAGGGATGGGCCGGGTGCTCGTGGAGCAGGCGCAGTGCCGGGCCCACGACGGGGTCGCCGTGCGCCCGGTACCAGCCCGGGGCCTCGGCCCCGGGGCGGGAGAACCAGGTGCGCAGGACGGCGACCAGCAGCAGGTCCAGGAGGCGGTCCAGCACGGCCTCCTGGCCGGGCGCGTCCCTGGCGATCTCCTCGTGGAGCAGGGGGACGAGCGGGGAGTCCCAGGAGCCGGAGGGGAGGACGAGCAGCCGGGGCAGCGTCGCCAGCAGCCGCCGGTCGACCTCGCTGCGCATCCGGTACGTCCCGGTGAGCAGCGTCGTCGCGCCGTCGGGCGAGCCGCCCCAGGTGCGCACGCCCAGGTCCAGCGCGTCGCACAGGTCCTCGCCCTCCGGCGTCGTGGCGCAGCCTCCGGAACGGACGACGGCCCGGGGCGGGGTGGCCGGGTCGTCGGCGACGATGTAGGGATCGGGGCCGCGCACCACCGCGACGTCCCCGGGGCGGAGCCGTTCCTCCCCGGCGTCGCCGGGCACGATCCACGCCTCGCCGCGGACCGCGGCGACCAGGGTGAGCGGCGCCCGGTCCTCGATCCGCAGCGACCAGGGCGGCTCCAGGATGCTGCGGAGGAGGAACGCCCCCCGGGCCCTCGGCCCGTCCAGCAGGTCCGCGAACGCGCTCATGGATCGCCTCCGGTGTGCGACTCCGGCCTCCTGGCCGGGATCCTCGGCGCCGCCGATTCTAGACGGCCGCGCATGGAACGGAGATCGTCGCGCATGGCCTGGCGGACCGGGCGCCGGTTGACTGGAGGCATGACGGAGAGCACACAGTTGTTGCGGGTGGCGGTCCTGATCGGGGCCACGGTGTCGACGGGGCTGATGGCGGGCCTGTTCTACGCCTTCGCGGTGGCGGTCATGCCGGGGCTGGGCCGGGCCGGCGACCGGACGTTCGTGGAGGCGATGCAGCGGATCAACGTGGCGATCCTCAACGGCTGGTTCGCCGCCGCCTTCATCGGGGCCGCGCTGCTGACCGCCGCGGCGGGCCTGCTCCACCTGGGGCGCCCCGGGCTGCCGTGGATCGCGGCGGCCTTCGCGGCGTACGGCGTGGCGCTGGTCGTGACGTTCACGATGAACATACCGCTCAACAACGCGCTCGAGGCCGCGGGGGAGCCCGGCCGGATCCCCGACCCGGCGGCGGTGCGCGAGCGGTTCGAGGCGGTGTGGGTGCGCTGGAACGTGGTCCGCGCGCTGGCCTGCACGGCCGCGCTGGCCTGCCTGTCCTGGGCGCTGGCCGTGTAGGAGGGGCTGGCGGGGTGCGGCGGGCAGGGGCTGCGGAAGGAGCGTGCGGAGAGGACCGGCGCGGAGGGCGGCCGGATGGGCGCCGTACCGGACCGGCCGCTCAACGAACGGCGAAATGTCGGTGAACATCACCGCGCGTTGCCCCTGTTGCGGTCGGGGCGGGGCCATCCTCGATACGTGCCGACCAACACGCACCTCCTGCCGCCGGCCGCCGCGGCGCCCGCGGGCGCCGCGGCCGCGTCGTTCACCGCACCGGACGCCTCCTTCCCGGGGCCCCTTCCGGGGAGCGTCCCGGGTGTCGTGCCGATCGTCGACCTCGACACCGGGGGCGTCATCGCGCTCCAGGCCGCCGCCGGTGACCTGGGGGAGGGCGGCTCGGGCCACGGGGACGTCGTCGTCCTGGCCAGGACCGTGCTGGAGGTGTCGCGGAGCGAGGCGCTGCTCCCCCTGGTCCTCTCCCTGCCCACGAGGGCGGTCATCAGCGGTTCGGCCGCCCTGGCGCCGCTCCACGAGGCCCTGCGGATCTCCGGGCGACGGCCCCGCGAGATCATCCTCGTGCTCCGGGGCGGCTTCGCCGAGGAGGACCGCCGAGCCCTGCTCGCGGGGCTGGAGGGACTGCGCGCCATCGGCTACCTGATCGCGGTGGGGGACCTGGGCACCGCGCACGTCCCGCCGGACCTGCTGGCCGACGCCTCGCCGTACCTGGCGGTGCTCTCGGCCGGGCTGATGGCGCGGGTGGGGCGCGACCCCCGCCGGACGGCGCTGGCCGAGTCGCTGGCCGCCCTGGCCCGCGACGCGGGCGCCCACGTGCTGACCCCGGGCGTGGCGGAGGAGGCCCAGCTCGCCGCGGTCCGCAGGTGGGGGGTACGGCTGGCGCAGGGCCCGCTGCTGGTGCCGGGCCCCTCCGGCCGGGTCCACGTGCCGCTGCCGGTCGTCGAGCCGGAGCCGGCCGGGCTCCTGCTGGGCCCGAGGGTCCAGGAGTTCCTGCTGCCGGCGGTGACGCTCCCCTACGAGGCGACCGCGGAGGAGGCCGTGGAGACCTTCAGCGGCGAGCCCTCGATCACCAGCGTGATCCTGGTCGACGAGTACCAGCGGCCCAGGGGCAGCCTGGACCGCAGCCGCTTCCTGCTCGCCATCGCCAGCCGGTACGGCCACGCGCTGCACGGCAGGAAGCCCGCCGCCCGCCTGGCCGACCCCGTCCGCGCGGTCCCGAAGACCACCCCCGCGATCGCCGCCATGCAGGTCGCGGGTCGCGACGCCGAACGCGTCTACGACGACCTGGCCGTCATCGACGAGGTGGGCCGGTGCATGGGCATCGTGCGGGTCTCGGACCTGATCCGCCAGGTCGCGGGCATGCAGGAGATGCCCGGGGCCCAGGGACCTCGGACGGCCCCGGTGACGCACGGGACGCGGCTGCCCTGAGCGGCGTGGCCTTTCCGGGACGGGGGCCCCGTCCCGGAGAGGGCGCCGGTCCGGGGCGGACCCGCCGCCGGTGCTCCCGGATCGAGCGGGGAGGGGGCGACCACCCTCCTGAGCCGGCGCGGGTCCGGCCCCGGGTAGGGTCCGGGCATGACGTCACGACCGGCCGCCGGCGGGGGCCGCTGGGTCTCGGTGGGGCCGGAGCGGCTCGGCCGCTGGATCGACGGCTTCGCCGACCGGCACGGCCCGCTGGAGGCCGCCGCCTCCGACGAGCTCGTCCGGATCGAGGCCGCCGACGGGGCGGTGGCCGAGTGCCGGGTGCCCTTCCCGCCGCTGACGGCCGGCGGCGGCGGCCCGCTGGCCCGGCTGACCACCCACGCGCGCCGGGAGCGCAGGGTGGGCGTGCTGCTGGTACGGCTCGGCGGCCACGCGGCCGGGATCTTCCAGGGGGACGAGCTGGTCTCCTCCAAGGTCGGCTCGCGGCAGGTCCACGGCCGCAGCGCTGCGGGCGGCTGGTCGCAGCGGCGCTTCGCCCGGCGCAGGGAGAAGCAGGTGGACCAGGCGCACGAGGCGGCGGCCGAGGTGGCGCTGCGGATCCTGGGCCCGCACACCGGCGGGCTGGAGGCGGTCGTCCTGGGCGGCGACCGGCGGGCGGTGGACGCGCTGCGGGCCGACCGCAGGCTCGCCCCGGTCTTCGCGCTGGAGGCCGAGCCCTTCCTGACGGTCCCCGACCCCCGCCTGGCGGTGCTCACCGCGACCCCGGCCCAGTTCCGCGCGGTCAGGATCAGGGTCGTCGACCCCGCCTGACCCGCTCATCCCCGCCTGACCTGTGCGGTCCCGTCCGGCTCCGTCCGGCCGACCCGGCCCCGGGACGGGAGCCGGCCGGTGCCCGGCCGGGTGCGGGCCGGGTGCGGTGCGGGGAACAGGGCGGGCGCGGGTGCGCGCGAGCCGTACACTGATCCGTATGCGCACCCCCGACTGACGCCGCCCGCGACGGGGCGGGACGGCCGAGCCGAGAGCCGGGAGACATAGGGCGCGGCGGGTTCGGTCACAGCGCCATGGTGAGCCCGTGAATCCCCCAGCCTGGGAGTGTTCCCCCAAACATGATCATTGCTTCTGACATCGAACTCCGCGCCGGAGCCCGGCTGCTCATCGAGGGCGCGTCGTTCCGGGTGAACCCCGGCGACAAGATCGGCCTCGTCGGGCGCAACGGCGCCGGGAAGACGACGCTGACCAAGGTGCTCGCGGGCGAGGCGCTGCCGGCGTCGGGCACGGTCGCCACCACGGGCGCGGTGGGCTACCTGCCGCAGGACCCCCGCACCGGCGACCTGCAGGTGATCGCCCGCGACCGCATCCTGTCCGCGCGAGGGCTGGACGAGGTCCTGCGCGAGCTGCGCGAGGCCGAGCTGGGCATGTCCTCGGCCGACGAGCGCACCCGCGACCGCGCGGTGCGCGCCTACGGGCGGCTGGAGGACCGGCTGCACGTCCTGGGCGGATACGCCGCGGAGTCGGAGGCGGCCTCGATCGCCTCCAGCCTGGGGCTGCCCGACCGGGTGCTCGGCCAGCCGCTGGAGACCCTCTCCGGCGGTCAGCGCCGGCGCGTGGAACTGGCCCGGATCCTGTTCAGCGGGGCGGAGACTCTCCTGCTGGACGAGCCCACAAACCACCTCGACGCGGATTCGATCGCGTGGCTCCGCGACTTTTTGCGATCCCATCAAGGTGGTTTGATCATTATCAGCCACGACGTGGCGCTTCTTGAAGCGACGGTAAACCGGGTCCTGCACCTGGACGCCAACCGGATGGTGATCGACACCTACAACGTCGGCTGGAAGGCCTATCTGGCCCAGCGGGAGACCGACGAGAAGCGCCGCAGGCGCGAGCGGGCCAACGCCGAGAAGCAGGCCTCGGCGCTGATGTCGCAGGCCGACAAGATGCGCGCCAAGGCCACCAAGGCCAAGGCGGCCCAGGACATGCAGCGCCGCGCCGAGCGGCTGCTGTCCGGCCTGGAGGTGGAGCGGCGCAGCGACAAGGTCGCCAAGCTGCGCTTCCCCCAGCCGGCCCCCTGCGGGCGCACCCCGATCACGGCGACGGAGCTGTCGAAGTCCTACGGTTCGCTGGAGGTCTTCACCGACGTCAACGCGGCCGTGGACCGGGGTTCCCGGGTCGTCATCCTGGGCCTGAACGGCGCGGGCAAGACCACGCTGCTGCGCATCCTGGGCGGCATCGAGAAGCCCGACACCGGCGAGGTCCGGCCGGGGCACGGGCTCAAGCTGGGCTACTACGCCCAGGAGCACGAGACGATCGACCCGGAGCGCACGGTGCTGGAGAACATGCGCTCGGCCGCGGGCGACCTGGCCGACGTCGAGCTGCGCAAGGTCCTGGGCTCGTTCCTGTTCACCGGCGACGACGTGGACAAGCCCGCCGGGGTGCTCTCCGGCGGCGAGAAGACCCGGCTGGCCCTGGCCACCCTGGTGCTGTCGGCGGCCAACGTCCTGCTCCTGGACGAGCCCACGAACAACCTCGACCCGGCCAGCCGGGAGCAGGTGCTCACGGCCTTGAGATCCTATTCTGGGGCGATTGTCCTCGTAACGCACGATGAGGGTGCTGTGGACGCTCTGCAACCGGATAGGGTGATCTTGCTGCCGGACGGAGTTGAAGACGCGTGGAGCGACGAATTTTCCGATCTTGTGGCACTTGCCTGATCTCAATTTGAGCGGGTACGGATCTTTTCCCTGGGAGTAGGTAGCCGATCCCGCAGAAATGACTGATCATGGCGGAGTAACGCTGCGGAAGTCTGGCACTACAGGAGGTAGCTCGTGGCCGAGACTCTCAAGAAGGGCACCCGGGTGACCGGGGCCGACCGTGAAAAACTGGCCGCCGATCTCAAGAAGCGCTACAGCTCGGGTGAGAGCATCCGCGCGCTCGCCGCTTCGACCGGCCGGTCGTACGGGTTCATCCACCGCATCCTGAGCGAGTCCGGTGTGACTCTGCGCGGGCGCGGCGGCGCCACCCGGGGCAAGACCAAGCGCTGAGCCGCCTCGGAACGCGCGACCGCAGCCGCTCGTCCTCAGCTCGTCCGTCCGTCCGGGTCTGCCGAACCTCATTCTAGAAGAGTCGGTAGGCTCGGGCGTGACAGACGGCGAACGCAGGGGAGAGCGAGCGATGGCGGAAGTGGTGCACGGGGGGAGTGCGGAGGAGATCTCTCTTGCGGAGGTCGGACTGCGCTTCGAGGTGGACGGCGAGATCGCGACGATCACGCTGGCACGGCCGGAAAAGCGGAACGCTCAGACGTTCGCCACCTGGTCGGCGCTGGCTCGAATCGGTGACGACCTGCCGCAGCAGGTGAGGGTCGTCGTGGTCCGAGGTGAGGGGCCGTCCTTCTCGGCGGGCATCGACCTGCGGATGTTCACCCCGGAGGGGGTTCCGGGGCAGGGGTCGTTCGCGAGCACCGCCACGCTCCGGGGCGAGGCCTTCGACGAGCGGATCGCGCAGGCCCAGCAGGGCTTCATGTGGCTGCGGCGGCCGGACATCGTCTCGATCGCGGCGGTCCAGGGCCACGCCGTCGGCGCCGGTTTCCAGCTGGCGCTCGCCTGCGACCTGCGGATCCTGGCCGACGACGCCAAGCTGTGCATGAAGGAGCCCGCGCTCGGCCTGGTCCCCGACCTGACCGGGACCAAGCCGCTGGTCGACCTCGTCGGCCTGTCGCGGGCCGTGGAGATCTGCCTCACGGCCCGGACCGTGGGCGCGGAGGAGGCGGCCAGGATCGGCCTGGCCGAGCTGGTCGTCGCCCCCGGCGACCTGGCGCAGGCCGTACGGGACCTGGCGGCCGCGCTGCTGGCCACCAACCGCGACGCCGCCACGGCGACCAAGCGGCTGCTCCAGGGCGCCTCGGGGCGCACGCTGGAGGAGCAGTGCGCGGCCGAGCGGCAGGAGCAGATGGCGCGTATCAAGGCCCTGTTCGGCTGAGAGAGCAGGCCGGATGCGGTGTTCGCCCGGAGCTGATCCGGGAATCACCCCGCCTCTCCCGGCGCTCGGATCGGGAGAGGAGGCCAGATGGCGATGATGGGCGGGGGCTTCGGCCCCCAGGCGATGCGCTCGCTGCGGCGCGACAGCTCGGTGACCAAGGAGCGGCTCGCGCCGGGCACGGTGAAGCGGATCGTGCGCTACTCCAAGCCGTTCTCCCGGCAGATCGCCGCCTTCCTCGCCCTGGTCGTGCTCGGTTCGGTCATCGTGGTGGTCAACCCGCTGCTGATGCGGGCGATCATCGACGACGGCATCGAGGGGCGCGACGCCGGGCTCGTCGTCGGGCTCGCGCTGGCCATCGCCGGACTGGCGGTGCTGGACGCCGGGCTCGGGCTGGCCCAGCGCTGGTTCTCCGCCCGCGTCGGCGAAGGGCTGATCTACAACCTGCGCACCGAGGTCTTCGACCACGTCCAGCGCATGCCGGTCGCGTTCTTCATGCGGACGCAGACCGGCGCGCTGGTCTCCCGGCTGAACACCGACGTGATCGGCGCGCAGCGGGCGCTGACCAGCACGCTGTCGTCGGTCGTGTCCAACGTGGTCATGCTGGTGCTGGTGCTCGGCACCATGATCGTGCTGTCCTGGCAGATCACCCTGGTGGCCCTGGTGCTGCTGCCGGTCTTCGTCCTCCCCGCCAAGTGGGTGGGGCGGAAGATGTCGGGGCTCACCCGCGAGCAGATGGAGCTCGACGCCGAGATGAGCTCCATGATGACCGAGCGCTTCAACGTGGCGGGCGCCATGGTCGCCAAGCTGTACGGCCGGCCGGGCGAGGAGGCGGACGCCTTCGCCGCCCGTGCCGGGCGGGTGCGCGACGTGGGCGTCACCGTCGGCATGTACGGGACGGTCTTCCGGGTCGCCCTGGGCCTGGTCGCCTCACTGGCCACCGCGCTGGTGTACGGCGTGGGCGGCGTGCTGGCCGTCGACGGCGCCTTCCAGGTCGGCACCCTGGTCGCGCTCACCGCCCTGCTGATGCGCCTGTACGGCCCGCTGACCAGCCTGTCCAACGTGCACGTGGACGTGATGACCGCGCTGGTCAGCTTCGACCGGGTCTTCGAGGTGCTGGACCTGGAGCCGATGGTGGCCGAGCGGCCCGGAGCCCGTCCCGTCCCCGCCGGTCCGGTGACGGTCGAGTTCGACGACGTGCGCTTCCACTACCCGGCCGCCTCGGAGGTGTCGCTGGCGTCGCTGGAGGCGGTGGCCCGCCCCGACACCGGGCAGAGCGGCGAGGTGCTGCGCGGGATCGGGTTCACCGCCCGCCCGGGCGAGCTGGTCGCGCTGGTCGGACCCTCGGGCGCGGGCAAGACGACGATCACCTCGCTGGTCTCCCGGCTGTACGACGTGAGCGAGGGCGCGGTCCGCGTCAACGGGCTCGACGTGCGCGAGGCCACCCTGGAGTCCCTGCGCGACACCGTGGGCGTCGTCATGCAGGACGCCCACCTGTTCCACGACACCATCGGGGCCAACCTGCGCTACGCCCGGCCCGGCGCGACCGACGAGGAGGTCTGGGAGGCCCTGCGCGCCGCGCAGATCGCCGAGCTGGTCGAGTCCCTGCCCGAAGGGCTGGAGACCGTGGTGGGCGACCGGGGCTACCGGCTGTCCGGCGGGGAGAAGCAGCGCCTGGCGCTGGCCAGGCTGCTGCTCAAGGCGCCCCGGGTGGTCGTCCTGGACGAGGCCACCGCGCACTTGGACTCCGAGTCCGAGGCCGCCGTGCAGCGGGCGCTGAAGAGCGCGCTGGCCGGGCGGACCTCCCTGGTCATCGCGCACCGCCTGTCCACGATCCGCGAGGCCGACCAGATCCTGGTGATCGCCGACGGCCGTGTCGCCGAGCGGGGCCGGCACGAGGAGCTGCTGGCCGCCGGAGGCGTCTACGCCGAGCTCTACCGCACGCAGTTCAGCGTGCAGTCGCGGTGACGGGCCCGGCCGCGGCGCACGCGGTTCAGCGCGCGGTGACGGGCGGCAGGGCGGGCGGTCACCGGTAGCCCAGGCGGGCGAGCTCCTCGCGGGCGACCTTCTCCACCAGTTCGGCGTCCTCGCGGCGCAGGCGGGTGCGCCAGGCGCCGACCTTCGGAGCGTTCCTGCCGTACAGGGCGACCTTGGAGACGCGGGTCTCCAGGAAGCGGGAGAGGATCTCCACCGTCTCGGCGGGCGAGGCGGCGAGCTCCTCGTAGCGCAGGGTCAGCAGCTGCTCGCGCGGGAGCTCGCGGTGCAGCTCCGCGGCCAGGCGCACGGCTCCGCGCCAGCGCAGCGCGCACTTGCCCGCCGTGGACATCGCCTTCCACCGGTCGATGTGCTCGGCGGACTTGACGCCGAGGAAGGGGTTGGGGAACTCGGTGTCCTCGCTCACCCGGACCGGCTTGAACCACGACAGGGCCGCCGGGTCGGCCATCATGTCGGCGGCCACGTCCCGGCCGTCGCGGATCAGCTGGACGAACCTGGCGTCGGGGAAGGCCTGGAGCAGCACCGGGGCGCTGTAGAGCAGGTCGGGGCTGGCGTCGCCGAACCGGGCGACCGTCCCGGCGGTCGCGCACGGGCCCGTACCGGTCACGCCGCCCGCCTCCCGGCAGACGTCCGGGCACTCGCGGCACGCCCCCGGGAGGATCTGCCAGGACTCGGCCATGGCGTCCCGGAGCACGCGGATCGCGCCCAGGCCCCGGCGGACGATGGAGGGCCGCCGGGCGAAGGCGTGCACGACGTGCGTCACGGCGGCCCGGCCCATCGTGACGTGGAAGCCGGGAGAGCGCTTGAGGGCGCGGCCCAGCAGGTCCGCGCCGGAGTGCGGGGCGGCGAGCACGAACACCGGCCGACGGACCTTGATGCCGTTGACCACGAGGATGTGGGGCGGAGGTCGCATGTCTGACCCCAGTGTGGCACCGTTTGCGGAGTGAACGAACCGGCCACGCCCAGGCACGCCGGGACGGGTTCCGCCAGGCCGCGCCCGGGTGACACGGGCGCCGCCGTCCCGCCTCCGCTGCGCCCGGGCGACACGGTGGCCGTCGTGGCCCCGTCCGGGCCGGTCGACCCGGTACGGCTGGCCCGCGGCACCGCCGTGCTCGCCGGGCTGGGGCTGAAGGTCGTCACGGGCGCCCACGTGCTCGACCGCGACGGCTACCTGGCCGGGCCCGACGCGGCGCGGGCGGCCGACCTCCAGCGGGCCTGGTGCGATCCGGCGGTCGCCGCGGTGCTGTGCGCACGGGGCGGCTACGGCGCGACGCGGATCCTGGACCTGCTCGACTGGGAGGCCATGCGCGCGGCCGGGCCGAAGACCCTGGTCGGCTCCAGCGACGTCACCGCCCTGCACCGGGCGCTGGAGGTCCGGCTCGGCCTGGTCTCCTGGTTCGGCCCCATGCCCGCCTGCCCGCTGCTCGCCGGTCCGGGCGGGCCCGAGCCCCGGAGCCTGGATCGGCTCTCGGCCGCCCTGTCCGGCGGCACGGGGCCCGTCGCGGGGCCCGTCACCGGGTCCGTCGCCGGGGACAGGATGATCGTCGCCGGGAGCGCCGCGGGCCCGATCACCGGGGGGAACCTGTCGCTGCTGGCGGCGCTGTGCGGCACGCCGTACCGGCTGCGGGCGGAGGGGCGGATCGTCCTGCTGGAGGACGTCGGGGAGGCGCCCTACCGGATCGACCGGATGCTCACGCAGCTGCTGGGGTCCGGGGCGCTGGACGGGGCGGCGGGGTTCGCGCTGGGCTCCTGGACGGACTGCGGCGACCCCTGGCCGGTGCTGGAGGAGCGGCTCGGGGCGCTCGGTGTGCCGGTGGTCGCGGGGCTCCCGGTCGGCCACGGAACGCCGCAGTTCAGTGTGCCTATGGGGGCACTTGGTAGTATTGATGCTGAATCGTGCTCCCTGACCTGGTCGATCCGCTATCCCGCCGGGGCACTCTAAGGAGACCAGAGAGAGGAAACCCGGCAGAGGGGACGCACGCGTGAGGCTGAGGCTCTTCCGGCTCCGGCGGCATCGTGACCGGCGGGCAGACCGGCGGGCGGGGCCGCCGCCGCGCCCGGTGGAGGACGTCGATCTCGACTCCCTGCTCGGCCTGGTCGCCGGTTCCCTCGGCTACACCTGCTCCTTCGCCCCCGACGGCGGCACACTGACGTTGTCCGGAGCGCCGTCCGGAGCGCCGTCCGGAGCGCCGTCCGGCCCGGACACCGTCACGGTCCGGCTGGCGGGGCTGCGCGCCGAGGCGGGGCGCCACTCGCGCGAGGACTGGCCGACGCTGGTCTCCGAGCACCTGGCCCACACCCTGGCCACGCTGGACGAGCCGCTGGACGCCTGCGACCTCGCCCAGATCCGTCCCCTGCTGCGCACCCGGATCCGGCTCGACGACGACCTGGGCCCGGCCCGCGTGGTCGGCCGCCACCTCACCGCCGACCTGGTCGAGGTGCTCACGATCGGGTACGGCCGCGAAGGCCGGCCGGTCCGCCCGGAGGAGGTCGGCTGCTGGCCGATCACCCCCGCCCAGGCGCTGGAGCTGGCCGCCGACAACACCCGCAAGGACGAGCGGCTCTCGGCGACCCGGGAGGACCTCGGCGGCGTGGCCGTCCGGCGGCTGACCGGCTCGACCGCCTGCGCCGCCACCCACCTGCGCCACCTGGAGGACTACTTCCCGGTGCCCGCGGACGGGGCGCTGGTCGTCCTGCCGGACCCGGCGACCCTGGTCGTGCACCCGGTCGAGGGCCTGGACGTGGTGCGCGCGATCGAGCGGCTGCGCACGTTCGCCCAACGGGAGTTCGAGCGCGCGGCCGATCCGCTGAGCCCGCAGGTCCACTGGTGGCATCGGGGCCGTCTCAGCCTGATCAGGGCCGACCTGGTCAGGCAGGACGGGCAGACCCGGCTCGTGGTGGCTCCGCCGCAGGAGTTCGCCCGCGTCCTGGCCTCCCTGGCCGGGCGGCCGGGCGGCGGGACCGGCGGAGCCTGAGGACGGCCCGGGGACCGGTTGTGGAGGGAACCCGAGGGCCGTGCCGGGGGCGGATGGTGAAACCGGTGCGAACAGTACGCTCCTTCGGCAAACCAAACGTCATGTGGCCACGACAAACCATAGGAAGATGATTTCCGTCCCGCGCTCGGCCCGATGATCCTTCTGTGCATCATCCTGGACCGTTCCCCGCGTGCCCGTCGCGACCGGGCCGCGGCCGGCGGAGGCGGGCTGATCGGTTTGTGCTGACGAGGAGTGAGAAATGGCGCAGTGGTGCCTCGGTGTCGATCTCGGGACGAGTTTCTCCGCCGGGGTGATAGCCGCCGAAGGCCGCTTCGACGTCCTGGAGGTCGAGGGGGAGCGGCGCATCCCCTCCGCCGTCATGCTGGACGAGCGCGGGACGCTGGTGGCCGGCCGGATCGCCCAGCGGGGCATCGGCGTCAGCCCCGAGCGCGTCGAGCGCAACCCCAAGCGCTACGTCGGCCGGGGCCGGATGCTGCTCGGCGGGGTCCCGGTGGACGTCACCGACGCCATGGCGGCGCTGCTGGAGCTGTTCGTCAGTGAGGGGCGGCGCCGGTTCGACGGGGCCGACCCCGACTGCATCGCGCTGACCCATCCGGTGGCCTGGAGCGCCGAGCGCAAGGCGGTGCTGCTGGCGGCGGCGAAGAAGGTGGTGCGCGGCGTGCGGATCGCCTTCGTCGACGAGCCGGTCGCCTCGGCCCGCTACTTCGCCTCCTCCGGGCGCGTGCCGAGCGGGTCCCACCTGGCCGTCTACGACCTCGGCGGCGGCACGTTCGACGCGGCCGTGCTCACCGCCGACGGGAGCGACTTCAAGGTCGTGGGGGAGCCGGGCGGCAGCGACGAGATCGGCGGCGAGGGCTTCGACGAGCAGGTCTTCGCCTTCTTCGGCACGCAGCTGGAGCGCATCGACCCCGAGTGGTGGACGCAGGTGACCACCAACCCGGAGCGCCGCTACGTCAGCTACGCCGCCGACCTGCTGAAGACGGCCAGGGAGGCGAAGGAGACCCTGTCGAAGTTCGAGACCTCCTCCCACTACGTGGTCGGCGTCAACGAGGACGTGCAGATCGACCGGGCCGAGCTGGGCGGCCTCATCGGCGAGGAGATCATCCGGACGGCCGACATCCTGGAGGAGACGATCCGCGGCGCGGGGATCGGCCCGGACGAGCTGGCCGCGGTGTTCATGACCGGCGGCGGCAGCCGGATGCCCTCGGTCCAGCAGGCCGTGCGCGACCGCTTCGGGGACAAGGTGCGCACCTACGACGACCCGAAGATCGTCGTCGCGTACGGCGCCGCGCAGCTCGCCTGGAAGCTCAAGGTCGAGCACCGCGAGCCCGGCCGGACGACCGGCCCCCACCCGGCCGGCGGGCCCTCCCTGCGGCCCGTCGGCACGACCGGCGGGCACCCCGTCCCCGTCCTCCCCGTCGCGCCCGCCCCCACCCCGGCTCCCGCCGCCGCTCCCGCCGCCGCTCCCGGGGCGGCCGGGGACCCGGCCGGAGGGCACCGGGCCTCCACCGGGCCGATGCACGTGCCCGCCGGGCACCGGGCGCCCTCCGTCGGCGCCCCGGCCGTGGACGGGCCCACGGTCAAGGGCGTCGAGAAGGTGATGGACCACGTGCTGGAGGCGCGGGCCGCGGGCGGCCGGGTCCTCGTCCACCAGGCGTTCGAGGGCGGCCACTTCCTGCGCAGGCTCGACGGCGTGGAGGGCCGGCACGACCGCGAGCTCCACTTCGGCCGGCTGGTGGAGTGGGCCGCCTCGGGCGAGGGCGTCGTCACGACGGAGCAGGTCGGACCGGCGCAGCTGTTGGTGCGCGCGCTCACCCCCGAGCTGGGGATCCGCTCCACCCATCCGCTGCAGACCTGGGGCAACCCGACCGTGCTGGCGCACGGCCGTACGGGGTGGGTGTTCTACCAGGCCCGGCAGACCGTCGCGGTCGACGCCGCGGTGGGCCTGCCGTGGGGGGAGACCGGGCAGCTGGCGATGATCGAGATCGATCTGGGGGGCGGCTTCTTCTTCCAGGAGCCCCAGCCGCGCGACCTCGGACCCTACGCCCAGTGGTTCGTGAACGAGGACAACAGGGTGCGCCGGCTGGTCGACCAGGACTCGCCCAGCGGCACCGATCCGGCGCTCTCGGTCGGGGCGCCCGGCTGCACGGTGGTCCTCGGGCAGTTCAGCAGCAACAAACCGCTGTTCGCCAGCCGGCACCAGGACTTCCGGCCGTGGCAGGTGCTGTGCCTGGTCGATCCCGGCGGCGTGGTCCGGCCGACGATGCGCGAGCCGGGCCGGAGCTGGCTCCACCAGGTCGTCCTGCACAACGGCAGGTGGTTCACGGCCAGCTCGGCGGGGCTGGAGGCGGACACCGCCGCCGGCCGGCCCGCGCTGGTCGCACCGCGCCCCCCGGCCGGAGCGCTGCGCTGGGTCCCGGCGGGCGGCAGCCTCTACGCGGTCGGCGCGGACCAGGTGAGCCCCGCCAGGGGCTGGTCGGTCAGCATCCTCGACGAGCGGTCCGGTGCGCTGCGGTTCCTGATGGGCAAGAAGTCGGCGGCCCTGGCGGGCCACCTCACCTCCCGGTACCGCTGGGAGCGCCCGCGCCTGGTGGCAGACGGCGACTCCCTCTGGCTGACCATGCTCGACGCCGGCCGGAGCAGGCTCGTGCACGTCACCCCCGAGGGGGCGCGGGAGGTCCACCGTGCGGCGGGCACGTTCGAGCCGGTCGTCCGGGTCCCGACGGGCCTGCTCTGCCTGCACCGCCCCGCCGACCCGGCCGGGGCCACCCGCGACCATCCCGCCACCCTGGTGCACCTGCCTCTCTGACCCTCCACGCCGCCGCCCCGGCCCGGGTCCATCCCGGCCCCGGTCCGGTCACCCGGTTAGGTCCTTGTCACTCCAAGGTGAGGGTCAAGCGAGGATCCCCAGGTCGAACGGCGTTTCCCGGCACGGTGCCGCCGTGCCGCCCGAAGACGGCTTTTCCGCGCCCGACCTGCGGAGAAGGTCTTCCTGGGTGATCCGCCGGTCACCTCCCGTGATCTCCGCAGCCGGGACGGATTTCGGCCCGCAGGTTTCCGGCGCAGTGTCGCGGTTATTCATCGGTCACGAAAGGAACAAGAAGAACGAACAGATCAAAGGGGGATAAACAGGATGATCACTCAGGAGCAGATCCGTACGGTGCTCGACCAGGACGTCTACGACGCCAACGGCGAGAAGATCGGCGAGGTGAAGCACGTCTACCTCGACGACGCCACCGGCCGCCCCGAGTGGCTGTGCGTCAAGACCGGCCTGTTCGGCATGCGGGAGACCTTCGTCCCCGTCCAGGCGGCCGACGTGGTCGCCGACCACGTCGAGGTCGCCTACGACAAGGACCGGGTCAAGGCGGCCCCCAACGTGGACGTGGACGCCGGCGGCCACCTGTCGGCCGACGAGGAGCGCGAGCTGTACCGCTACTACGGCATCGACTGGGCGGACTCCTGGCGGCAGGCCAACCAGCCCGGGGAGAGCGGGTGGGCGCACAGCGGCGGCGCGCTCGAGCGCGAGCGGCTGGGCCGTGGCGACGAGGCGATGACCCGTTCCGAGGAGCAGCTGACCGTCGGCACCGAAGCGCACGAGGCGGGCCGGGCGCGGCTGCGCAAGTACGTGGTCACCGAGGAGCAGCAGGTCAGCGTGCCGGTGACCCGCGAGGAGGTGCGCGTCGAACGCGAGCCGATCACGGACGCCAACCGGGACGAGGCCCTGGCCGGTCCGGACATCAGTGAGGCCGAGCACGAGGTCGTCCTGCACGAGGAGCGGCCGGTGGTGGACAGGCAGGCCGTACCGGTCGAGCGGGTGCGCCTGGGCAAGGAGCGGGTCACCGAGCAGGAGACCGTCTCCGGGCAGGTCCGCAAGGAGCACATCGACGTCGAGGGCGACGCGGACGACTCCCGCCGCGCCTTCTGACCGCCACCGGCGCGTACGGCCCGCATCCGCCGCGCCCGCCCCGCCGTCCCGCCGCCTCCGGGTTCACACCCGGGGCGGCGGGACGCGGGCTTTCAGGACGCGGGCTCTCAGAACGCCGGCTCTCGGGAGGGCGGCGCTCTCAGGACGCCGGCTCCCGCGGGAGACGGGCCTGCCGGGAGTTCCGGAGGGCGGGCCCTCTCACGGCGCGGCCGGGGACGCCTCCTGCCCGGCGCCCAGGGCGGCGACCGCGGTCGCGAGCTCCCGGCGCAGCTCCTGGCCGCGCCTGGTGAGGGTCTCGATCGCGGCGATCCGGTCCTGACCGGACTCCCGCGCCTTGCGGCGGTCGGCGGCCGAGCGGGCGGAGGCGGCCTTCAGCTCGGCGCGCCTGCCCTCCAGCTCCTTGCGCCGCTTCAGCAGGCTCTCGTCGGCGGCCTGCTCGACGCCGACCCGCCAGGTCGCCACCATGCGCTCCAGGTCGAGGGTCATCTCCCGGGAGACCGCCGCGAACTGGTCGCGCAGCGCCCCCCGGATCGCCGCCTGGTTGCGCTGCACCTTCTCCATCGAGCGCCGCCCCATGAAGATGGCCGCCCCGATGGCCGGGGCGACCAGCAGGAAGCCGACCGGGCCGAGCAGGGACGCGGCGAAGCCGCCCAGGGAGAGCCCGATCGAGGCCGACGGCAGCACGTCCCGGACCATGTCCACCTCGCCCGGGGCGTCCGCGGAGGCGTCCTTCCTGACCTGGACCTGGGAGAGGTTGGGCATGGCGCTCGGGTCGGCGGCGAACTCGACGGGGTCGAGGCCGAGGTCGCGGGCGAAGGCGTCGAGCGTCCGGCGGGCCAGGCTCTCCACGTCGTAGACGATCTGCGACCAGGCCGCCTCCAGCGAGCGCTGCACGCTCATCGGCAGCTCCGCCATGTACCGGTCGACCTGCTCCTGCTTCTTCAGCGTGGCGATCGAGTTCTCGTACGGCTGGCGGATCTCGGCCACCCGCGCCGCCACGATCCCCGCCACCTCGCGCCCGAGGAAGGTGTTGGCCACCGCACCCGCCCGGCGGCGGGCGGCCAGCTCGGTGAGACCCTCCAGGTCGGCCTCGACCTGGGCGAGCCGGGCGGCCACGTCGCCCTCGTCGTCCGAGCCCGCGGCGACGTCGTCCTGCGCGGTGGTCGACAGCGAGGCCAGCACCGACAGCGCGGCGGCCACCACGGTGGCGCCCCGCGCCGACTCCCGGCCCTCGGCGAAGGCGCGCAGGTGCCGCTCCAGCGCGTCCATGCCGCTGCGCGCCCGCAGCGCGTCCGCCCGCTCCAGGCGGCCCTCCCGCCGCTTGGCCTCGGCGGCCTCGGCGAGCTTGGAGCTCACCGGGATCCAGGGAGCCGACAGCAGCGGGGTGAGGGTCACCGCCCGGGCCGGGTTCTCCGCGACGGCCTCGGTGACGAAGGTCCTCAGCCGGGCCTGGTTCTCCTCCATCAGGGTCCGCCAGTTGGCGGAGTCCTCCACCTTGGTCAGCACGAACGCGATCGCCTGCACCCGCTCGGCCGCCTCGGCGAGGAACTCCAGCTCGTGCCGGAGCACCGGCTGGTCCTGGGCGCTGAGCGTGAACAGCAGCGCGTCGGCCCGCTGGAGCATGGCCACCGTCACCTGCCGGTGCCCCACGGTGAGGCTGTCCACGCCGGGCGTGTCGAGCAGCCGCAGGCCGTCCAGGAGCGGGTTGTCCAGGGTGATGTCCACGCTGACGACGTCGCGCCGCTTGCCGGCGTCGCCGCGCATCGAGGCGTAGTCGGGGATCGACTCGACGGTGATCGGGAGCTGGACGGGCCCGGCGTCGGTGCTGCGGTGCACCACGGCGGTCAGCCTGGGGCCGCGCCGCAGGGACAGGAAGCAGTTGGTGGCGACGTCGGCGTCGACCGGGACCAGGTCGGGGTGGCCGACGAGCGTGTTGAGCAGGCGGCTCTTGCCCCGCTTCTGCGCTCCGGCGACCACGATGTCGGTGCACTCGTCCTTCCAGCGGGCGGCGCAGGCGGCCAGCACCTCCGCCAGGTCCTTCCTGCCGCACCGGCCCGCCAGCGCGTGGACCTCGTTGGCGTAGCGCAGCAGCCTGGCCACAGGGCCGTTCGGGTCGGGGGTCGTCATCGGGTCTCTCCTTCGTGGATACCCCGGTCTTCAGGCCGGGGAGGAAGCGAGGCTCCTGTGGAGCGGGGCAGGAAAAGCGGGTTCGCCGCCAGAGCGGACCGGCGTGCGCCGTCCACCGATCGGCACCCGCCGCTCACACCGGAGCCGCTAGGTTGTAAGACGTGACGCAGCAGGTCAAACGGGCGTTCAAGTACCGCTTCCACCCCACGGACGAGCAGGCGGCCGAGCTGTCGCGCACGTTCGGCTGCGTCCGCCTCGTGTACAACAAGGCGCTGGAAGAGCGCACCCGGGCCTGGTACGGCGAGTAGCGCCGCGTCTCCTACGTGCAGTCGTCGGCCGCGCTGACCCGGTGGAAGAAGACCGAGGAACCCGCCTTCCCGACGGAGGTGTCCTCCGTCCCGCTCCAGCAGGCGCTGCGCCATCTCCAGACCGCGTTCTCCAACTTCTTCGCCAAGCGCGCCAACTATCCGCGCTTCAAGAGCCGCAAGAGGTCCCGCGCGTCGGCCGAGTACACCCGCAGCGCCTTCACCTGGCGCGATGGGCGGCTGACGCTGGCCAAGATGGCCGAACCGCTGGACATCCGCTGGTCGCGTCCCCTCCCGCCGGGGGCGGAGCCGACCACGGTGACGGTGTCCCGGGACGCGGCGGGACGCTGGTTCGTCTCGATGCTGTGCGAGGACACCATCGCCCCGGCCCCCGCCACCACGGCGGCGGTCGGCCTGGACGCCGGGATCACCTCCCTGGTGCCCCTGTCCACCGGGCTGAAGAACGGCCGCCTCGCACGCGCCATCTCGGATGCGGCCTGGACGGATCTGCGCTCCATGCTGGAGTACAAGTGCGCCTGGTACGGGCGCGAACTCGTCGTGATCGACCGCTGGTTCCCCAGCTCGAAGCTGTGCGGAGCCTGCGGCACGGTCCGCGGGAAGCTGCCGTTGAACGTCCGGGAGTGGACGTGCGAGTGCGGCGCGGTGCACGACCGCGACGTGAACGCGGCACGCAACATCCTGGCCGCCGGGCTGGCGGCGTCCGCCTGTGGAGACGGTGTGAGACCTCAACGGGAGTCCTCCCGGACGGGGCGGTCGTCGGTGAAGCAGGAACCCCAGCGGGCGACCGCTGGAACCCTCCGCCTTTAGGCGGGGGAGGAAGTCAAGGTTCTCCTCTCACGCGCCGTGGTGGCGCGCCCAGATGTCCTCGTAGGCGTCGCAGATCCGCTCCGCGGCCCGGCGCTGCCGCAGGGTGAGCGGCCGGTGGGTCAGGACGCGGAACCGGGCGCCGAGGGCGGCGGCGTAACCGGCGAGCTCGGCGTGCGGGCTGCCGGGCGGCGCGCCCAGCTGGACCGCGAGCTCGGTCCCGGTGAGCAGCAGCTCCAGCGCCCGCCGGTCGTCGGCCGGCACCGCCGGACAGGCGCGCAGGGTCTCGACCGCGGCGGCGTCCACCCGGACCGGGGGGAGCGGGGCCCCGCCCCCGGAGCCGTTCCCGCCCCCGGAGCCGTTCCCGGCCTGGGCGTCCAGCGCCGCGATGACCAGGTCCTCCAGGACGGTCAGCACGTCCCGGGCCCGGTGCCCGGCGGTGCGTCCCTCGTTCATCATGGCCAGGGCGCGCCAGCGCGTCGACGCGGCGGTGGCGGCGGCGGCGATCTCCTCCGGCGGCGCCCCGGCGGGCAGGCCGAGCTGCTCGGCGGGGTCGTCGTGGCGGGCCAGGCGGAGCAGCTCGCCGGCCATCTCCTCGCCCAGCACCAGGGTGCCGCGGCCGAGCGCCTCGGCCGCGGCGAAGATGCGCAGGCCCGCCAGGGCGGCGGCGATCGGCCGGTTCTCGTCGAGCTGCGCGGCCAGCGCGTCCAGGGTCGCGCGGTCCGAGCCCAGCGCGGGCGTGCGGGCGATCCGGCGGAGCCGGGTCAGCGCGTCGAGCGCCTTCAGCTGGTCGGCGCGGCGGGCGAAGTGGGCGATGCCCGCGGCCACCGAGCCCGTGGAGGCGCGGCCCGCGGAGGCGTACCCCGAACGCTGGAGCAGCCAGGCCGTGAGCGTCGAGGGGTCGGCCGCCTCGCCCCGGCGCAGCGCGTCCACCGCCGTGCGGATGCCGTAGCGGTGCAGCCGCTCCACCAGGCGGTGCCGTACCCCGGTGGGGGCGGGCAGGTCGGGCGCGGTACGGAAGTCGTCCAGGTCGAGGAGGTAGTCCTCCAGGTCGTCGGGATCCAGACCGGCCAGGGCCGACAGGGCCGCGAACTCCTCGGCGTCCAGCGGGCGGGCCCGCGCGGTCTCGGCGAGCAGGCCGATCACCGGGACCACGTCGAAGACGGAGGTCCGCAGGTCTGCGTAGCCGCCGGAGGCCAGTCGGCGGGCGGTCGGCCAGGGGTCGTCCTCGTCGCCGCGCCGGTCGATCTGACCGAGCACGGCGAGGGTGTTGACGCAGCTCAGTCCGCACGCGCCGGTCAAGCCGCGGAACTCGGCGAGGGTGGTGTCGTCGAATTTCTGGACGTAGCGCAGCACGTAGATCATCGCCTGCGCGCGGTCGTCCTCCTCGCCGGAGCCGAACAGCATGCTGCGGGCGGCCCGCTCGTTGACGGCCGTCACCGTGTTCATGCCGGGGGTGTCGACGATCGTGACCGTGCGCAGCGACGGCAGGTCCAGTGAGACGCGCAGGCGGCGGATCCGGGCCGTGTCCACCCCGAGGTCGGCGGGGAGCCGGTGACCGGGCAGCAGCCGGGAACGGGCCGTGGTGCCGTCGGTCAGCTCGATGGTGATGAGCCCGTCGTCGGGGCCGTACTCGTACTGGGTGACGACGAAGGTGCACTCGCCCGCGTCCACCGGGGCGACCGGAAGCCCCAGCAGCGCGTTGACCAGCGTGGACTTCCCGCTGCTCACCGCGCCCGCCACCGCGACCCGCAGCGGCGCGTCGAGGCCGGCGCGCACCTGCGCCACCCGCTCGCGCAGCTCCGCCCCGGCGAGCCGGGCCGCGGTGGTGTCGCACAGGCGGCGCAGCAGGTCCGCGGGGGAGGCGGGAGCGGCGGGGGAGACGGGGGGAGCGGGGGAGGCCGTCACACGTCACCGCCGAAGAGCGGGTCCCAGCCGTCGTGGGAGTCGTCGTGGGGATCGTGGCCGTCGTCCGGGTGGTGGCCGCCGGGATCGCCGGCGCCGGAGAGGTCCCAGGCGTCGTCCTCCGGCCCGGCCGTGCCGAACGGCCCGGAGCCGGCGTCGTCCGGAGCCGGATCGCCGTCTCCGCCGCCCGGCCCGTAGACGTCCGGCTCCGGCAGCAGGGACAGGTCGGCCTCCTCCGAGGAGAAGGTCTGCGCGAACATGTCCCGGGACTCCTCCTCGGTGGGTCCCGGGACCGTCCCGAAGAGGAGTTGACGCAGCTCAGCCAAGTCCTCTGACTCGTTTCCGGCTGATCCGGCTTCCGTATTGTTACGGTCCAATATCATGGCTTGCTACCTCATACCCGGACGATCGTGCGGCGTGCTGTCATGGGGTGGTTTCCATCTCGGGAGAAAGCGTGACCGATGACGAGCGGGTCCCTGAGCAGGGTCGTCGAGGACGAAGGTCTTCTCCTGGCCGCGGCGCGGGCGGGTGACGAGCACGCCTTCGCCGGGCTGTGGGCGACCGCCCAGCGCCAGGCCTTCGGGGTCTGCTACCACCTGACCGGCAACCGCGCCGACGCGCTGGACGCGCTGCAGGAGACGCAGCTGGCCGCGTGGAAGGGGCTGGACTCCTTCGCGGGCCGGGCGCCCTTCCGCGCCTGGGTCCTCGCGATCGCGCGCAACGCCGCCCACACGGTGGTCCGGCGCCGCGCTCCTGGCGGGGCGCTCTTCTCCGAGGTGGAGGAGGAGACGGTGGTCACCGGGCCGTTCGAGGACACCGTGGCCGAGCTGGCCGACCTGCGCCGGGCGCTGACCGCGCTGCCGGAGTCCCACCGGGAGGCGCTGCTGCTGTGGGCGGGCGGGCTCACCTACGAGCAGACGGCGGCCGCGCTCGCGGTGCCGCTCAACACCGTGCGGGTCTGGATCCACCGGGCCAGGAAGCGCCTGCAGGCCGAGCTCGCCGGGGACTGAGGGCGTCGCCGGGAACGCGCGGACGCTCACCGCGGCGTCCCGTCCCCGGACCGCTCGTGGCGGTAGACGGCGACCTGCGGCACGCGGATGACGTGCTCGCCGTCGGCGTAGCCCTGCTTGACGGTCTCGGCGACGACGTCGTGCAGCTCCGGCCGGTCGGTCGGCTCGGTGCCGAACGCCTCGTGCAGGCGCGGGTCGAAGCGCTGCCCGTCCGCGAGGATCTCCCGGACGCCGGCCCGGTTCAGCCCGTCCAGCAGCATGCCGGACAGCCGGGGATGCCGTTCGTCGATCTGGTCCCGGCAGTCGATGCAGGCGTCGAGCAGCGCCTGCCGCCCCGGATGGCCGTCGGCGAACAGGCGCTCCACCCGCTGGGCGAGAGCCGGGCTGATCCCGCTCCGGGCGACCTCGGCCAGCGCGTCCGCCAGCGGATCGGACTCCGCAGGCCCGGGGAGGGGACCGGGACCGGACGCGGCGAAGCCCGGCTGCGGCGGCGGACCTTCCGGTCCTCCGGGCGGCGCGGGCGGTACGGGTGACGCTCCGGCCGGTACGGCGGGCGGCGCCGGAGAGGCCGCGGGCGGTGACCCGGGCGGTGTGGCGGGTGGCATGGGGGAGGTCATGGTCGGTGCTCCGGTCGGTGCTCCGGTCGGTGCTCCGGTCGGTGCTCCGGTCGGTGCGGCGGGCGGCATGGGCGGCATGGGCGGTGCTCCGGTCGGTGCCGGGGACGGCGGCGCGGTGGGCGGAGGGCCCGCCGGGGCCGGGAACTCCGCCGGCCCCGGACCGCCCTGCCAGGCGGCGGGGGCGGCCCGGCCGCGCTGCCGCAGGTAGAGCGCGGCGGCGACAGCGAGGAGGGCGCCGGCGGCCAGCGCGAGCAGCAGCGGCAGGGGGAGGGGCAGGCCGGGACCGCTCACCGGTCCCGTCTCCCCCACCTCCGCGGGGCCGTCGCCCGCCCGGCCGGGCTCGCCTTCGCGGCCCGGGGGCCTCAGCGGAGCATCGCCGTCCTGGCCGCCCCCGGAGGCCGGCGGCGGGGAGGCGATGACCGCCCCGTCCGAGCCCGCGGCCACCCTGCCGAGGCCCGGCGACTCCCCGGCGGAGCCGGCCGTCACCGGGGCGCAGCCGGTCAGCGCGAGGAAGGCCGCGAGCAGCAGGGCGGGGAGAGCCCGTGCGTCTTTCATGATCACCTTTCGTCGGCGGCCCGGGCGGTCCGGAGCCCGCCCGGGCCCGGGCCCGCCGGGAGGCGGGCACGGGCTCACGGGTGTGCTCCCGGATCCGAGATCACCCGGGCGCGTGCCGGACCCTGGGGTCAGGCCGAGAAGGGGCCCGAGGTCTCGGTGTAGTCGGACACGCCGTCGCCGTCGAGGTCGACGCGGGTCTCGTCGATGATGCCGTCGCCGTTGTGGTCGTAGTCGACGACGTCGGTGACACCGTCGCCGTCGACGTCGTAACGCGCCTCGTCGGCGTAGCCGTCGCCGGTGGTGTCGATCAGTTCGGCGTCGGTGTGGCCGTCGCCGTTGCTGTCGATGAACTCGGTGGTGACGAAGTCGCTCATTTTCCCGATCCTCTCGTTGTGCCGTTCGCCAGATGAGAGTCGGGTCCGAGGCGTTTTGTTACAGCGGGACCGGAAGTTTTTTCGCGGGGTCTCCGGGAGGGGCCGGGAAGGGGCGGCCCTTCCCGGCCCGGCCGCGCGATCAGCTGAGCGCGCTGGCCACGTGGATCAGCGGGACGTGGCTGAACGCCTGCGGGAAGTTGCCGACCAGGCGGCCGTACCGGGGGTCGTACTCTTCGGCGAGCAGCCCGACGTCGTTGCGGAGGGCCAGCAGCCGCTCGAACAGCTCGACCGCCTCGTCCCTGCGGCCCACCATCGCGAGGGCCTCGGCCAGCCAGAAGCTGCACGCCAGGAAGGCGCCCTCGCCGCCGGGCAGTCCGTCCACGTCGTTGTCCTTGGCCACCGGGTAGCGCAGCACGAACCCGTCCACCAGCAGCTCGCGCTCGATGGCCTCGATGGTGCCGATCACGCGCGGATCGGTCGCGGGCAGGAAGCCGACGATCGGGATGAGCAGCAGGGCGGCGTCCAGCTCGTGCGAGCCGTACGACTGGGTGAAGGTGTTGCGCGTGCTGTCGAAGGCCTTGGCGCAGATCTCGGCGTGGATGCGGTCGCGCAGCGCCTTCCACCGCTCCACCGGGCCGGTGCGGCCGAACTCCTCCACGGCTCTGATCACCCGGTCCAGCGCGACCCAGCACATCACCTTGGAATGGGTGAAGTGGCGCCGGGGGCCGCGGACCTCCCACAGCCCCTCGTCGGGCTCGTCCCAGTGCGCCTCGAGGTAGTCGATCAGCTGCCGCTGGATGGTCCAGGCGCGGTTGTCCGGCGACAGGCCTGAGGCGCGGGCCAGGTAGAGGGAGTTGGAGACCTCGCCGTAGACGTCGAGCTGGAGCTGGTTGACCGCGCCGTTGCCGATGCGGACCGGCCGGGAGTCCTCGTAGCCGGGCAGCCAGTCCAGCTCCATCTCCGGCAGGCGGCGCTCCCCCGCGACGCCGTACATGATCTGCAGGTCCTCGGCGCGGCCCGCGATGGCGCGCAGCAGCCACGCGCGCCAGTCGGCGGCCTCCTCCAGGTAGCCCGAACCGATGAGGGCGTCCAGGATCATGGTGGCGTCGCGCAGCCAGCAGTAGCGGTAGTCCCAGTTGCGGACGCCGCCCAGGTCCTCGGGGAGCGAGGTGGTGGGGGCGGCGACGATGCCCCCGGTGGGGGAGTAGGTCAGGGCCTTGAGCGTGATGAGCGAGCGGACCACGGCGTCCCGCCACGGGCCGGTGTGGGTGCACGTGCTCGCCCATTCGGTCCACAGCGCCTCGGTCTCGGTCAGCTGCTCGAAGGGGTCGATCTCGGTCGGGCGCGGCTGGTGGGAGGGGTGCCAGGTGAAGACGAACGCCAGGCGCTCGCCCGCCGAGACGCGGAAGGCCCCGTGGTGCGCGTAGCCGCGGCTGCGCAGCGGCACCGGGGAGTGCAGCCAGATCGAGTCGGGACCGCCGACGGCGTGGAGCAGGCCTCCGTCGGTACGGCGCACCCACGGCACGATCCGCCCGTAGTCGAAGCGGATGCGGATCTCGGTGGACATCTCCACCGAGCCCGAGACGCCTTCGACGATCCGGACCAGGTCCGGATTGGCCTGCCGGGGAGGCATGAAGTCGATCACGCGGACCGTGCCGCCCGGCAGGTCCCACTCGCTCTCCAGCACCAGGGTGTCGCCCCGGTAGCGGCGCCGGGTGGCGGCGGGCCGCTCGCCGCCGGCCGGGCCGATCCACCACTGCCCGTGGTCGGTGTCGCCGAGCAGCGCGCCGAAGCACGACGGCGAGTCGAAGCGGGGCAGGCAGAGCCAGTCGATGGAGCCGTCCCGGCCGACGAGGGCGGCCGACTGCATGTCGCCGATGAGGGCGTAGTCCTCGATGCGCATGGATCCGACGCTAGTACCTCGGCCGCGTCCGGGCGGCACCCGGGACCGGTCCGGTTCCGCGCGGCGGTCCGCTCCGCGGTCCCGGGCGGCGGGAAGCCGGGCCTCCGGGCGGCGCTGAGCCGGGCCTCCGGGCGGCGCTGAGCCGGGCCTCCGGGCGGCGCTGAGCCGGGCCCCCGGGCACCCGCCCGCAGGCCCGGTCAGCTCCGGGCGGCCGGGCGGGTGAAGCTCAGCCGCGGCATGAAGAACTGGGTGAGGAACCCCACGGCCAGGGCGAAGACCACCGTGCCGACGCCCACGGTGCCGCCGAGCAGCCAGCCGGCCGCCAGCACGGTCAGCTCGATGAGCGTGCGGGCGGCGCGGACCGAGAGCCCCAGGCGGACCAGGCCGGTCATCAGCCCGTCCCGCGGGCCGGGGCCCAGGCCGGCGCCGATGTACAGGGCCGTCGCGGCGGCGGTGGCCACCACGCCGGACAGCAGGAAGGCCCACCGGGCGGCGAGGGGGTCGGGCGCGGGCGCCAGCCACATCGCGGCGTCGGCGAACAGGCCGAGGAAGACGACGTTGCTGATCGTGCCGACGCCGGGCCGCTGCCGCAGCGGGATCCACAGCAGCATCACCAGTGCGCCCACCAGGATGATCCAGGTCCCGACGGACAGGCCCAGGTGGATGGAGAGCCCCTGGTGGAAGACGTCCCAGGGGCTGCCGCCGAGGCCGGACTCGATCTGCAGGGCGACGCCGGCGCCGTAGAGCGCCAGGCCCGCGTAGAGGCGGACCAGGCGGTTGGGGAGGGAGCCGAGGGCGGTCAGGGAGAGTTCGCTCATGATGGTCTGAATCCTCCCGTCCGTAACCGCTCCGACAAAGGGCCAATCGTGGAAAGTGGTCTTATAGTGGCCCGCATGGACCGGTATCTGAGCGGGCCCCAGCTCGCCCGCCTCGTGGTGATCGACCCCGGCACCAGGCCCTACTACCGGGCCCTGGCCGGCCGGATGCGCGCGCTGATCCTCGACGGGCGCCTCCCGGTGCGCGTGCGCGTCCCGGCCGAGCGGCACCTGGCCGAGGCCCTGGGCGTCAGCCGCACCACCGTGACCGCCGCCTACGACCGCCTCCGCGAGCAGGGCTACCTGGACAGCAGGCAGGGCGCCGGGAGCTGGACCGCGCTGCCCGACGTCGGCGCGCTCGGCGCGGAGAACCCGTGGATCGCCTCGGGCGACGACGGCCTGCTGCCGATGCACTGCGCCGCGCCGCACGCCACCTCGGCGCTGCCCGCGGCGATCGCCCACGCGGGCGAGCACTACCCGCGCTACGCGCTCGGCATGGGCTACGACCCGACCGGGATCGCTCCGCTCCGCGAGGCGATCGCCGCCCGCTACACCGCCCGGGGGCTGGCCACCCGGCCCGAGCAGATCCTCGTCACCACCGGCGCCCAGCACGCGCTCCACCTGCTGGTCATGACGCTGCTGTCGCCGGGCGACCCGATGATGGTCGAGTCGCCCACCTACCCGCACATCCTCGACGCGGCCAGGCTGCGCGGCGCCAGGATCGTCCCGGTCGGCGTCCCCTCCGGCGGCTGGCACCTGGACCTGCTCACCTCCGCGATGCGCCAGTCGGCCGCCCGCCTGGCCTATGTGATCCCGGACTTCCAGAACCCGACCGGCCACCTGATGGACGACGCCACCAGGGCCGGGCTGGTCGGCGCGGCCCGGGACTGCGGCACCACGCTGGTCGTGGACGAGACCTGGAGCGAGCTGGCGATCGACGAGGTGCCGCCGATCGCGCCCCTGGCCGCGTTCGACACCGACAGCCGGGTGATCTCCGTCGGGTCGGCCTCCAAGCTGTGGTGGGGCGGCCTGCGCATCGGCTGGATCCGCGCCACCGCGGCCATGGTCCGCCGCCTGGCCGTGTTCCGCTCGGCGGTGGACATCGCCAGCCCGCTCTTCGAGCAGCTGGTCGCGGCCCGGTTGTTCGAGGACATCGAGGAGACGAGGGCCGAGCGCCGCCGTACCTTCGGAGCCTCCCGGGACGCCCTGGCGGCCGCGCTGGAGCGGCGCATGCCCGACTGGTCCTTCACCGTCCCCAAGGGCGGCGGGTCGCTCTGGATCCGGCTGGAGGGCACCTCGGCCGCGGCGCTGGCCGACGCCGCCGCCTGCCACGGCGTACGGCTCGCCCCCGGCGCCTGGTTCGGCCTGGACGGCACCCTGGAGGGCCGCCTCCGCCTGCCCTTCACCCAGCCGCCCCAGGTCGTCACCGAGGCGGTGGAGCGCATCGCCGAGGCCCGCGTCAGGGGCCCGTACGGCGTCCGCCGCCCGGCCGGGCCGCTCACCAGGGTCTGAGACCGGCGGGGATCAGTCCGGCGCCGTGACGCCCCGGGCGAGCGGGGCGCGGAGCCGGAAGCGCACGGCGGCGATCCGCAGCCCGAAGGTCAGGACGGCCGCGGCGAGGGTGGCGGTCCAGCCGTGCAGGTCGAGGACGTAGAGCGCGGCCATCACCGCCGAGCCGAGCATGGCCGGCACCGCGTAGAACTGGCGGTCGTAGAGCAGCACGGGGATCTGGCCGGAGAGCATGTCGCGCAGCACGCCGCCGCCGACCGCCGTGGTCACCCCGAGCAGGACGGAGTGCAGCGGGCTGAGGCCGGCCTCCAGTGCCTTCTCCGTGCCGACGGCGCAGAACAGCCCGAGGCCCGCCGCGTCGAACACGTTCACCACCGGCATCACCCGCTGGACGTGCGGATGCCAGAAGAACACGATCACCGTGGCCGCCAGGGGCACCACCACGTAGCCGACGCTGAAGAAGGCGGCGGGCCGTACGTTGAGGATCAGGTCCCGCAGGATCCCGCCGCCCAGCGCGGTCATCGAGGCGAGGACGGCCATGCCGACCACGTCCAGCCGCCTGCGCACGCCGACGAGCGCTCCGGAGAGCGCGAAGACGAAGATTCCGACGAGGTCGAGCACCTGGGTCACCGGGAAATGATCCCATGACCGGCCCTATGCCCCCCTGGGTCGGGGCCCCGCCCGGCGCCGCACCGCGGCACCGGAAGGCCGCGCGGGCGGGTGGCGCGCCTCCGGGGAACGGTCCGGTTCCTTATTCCGGCAAGGTCTTGTCTGCGCCGACCCGGTGTGGTGCGATGCATCCCAATCGTGCAAGTGAGCACTTTCTGGAGGCGCGTCATGGGTGAGGTCCTTGAGGTGCGCGCCGCGATCGAGCGGGAGATCGCGGGCCGTACCGTTTGCGCACAGCTGAAGGAGACGGCGGAGCAGAACCCCGACGCGCCCGCCTATTCCGACCCGGTCGAGGGCGGCTGGTCCACCCTCACCTACGCCGAGGCCCGGCAGCGGGTCCTGGAGATCGCGGCCGGGTTCGCCGCCCTCGGGGTGGAGCCCGGCGACACCGTCGCGCTGATGATGATCAACCGCAGCGAGCACGTGCTGGCCGACCTGGGGGCCGTGCACGCCGGGGCGGCGTCGTGCTCGGTCTACTCCACCTTCGCCCCCGACCAGGTCGCCTTCGTCGCGGACAACGTCGGCGCGAAGGTCGCCGTGCTGGGCGGCACGGCCGAGCTGGCCCGCTGGGAGCCGATCCTCGGCGAGCTGCCGCGCCTGAGCCGGATCGTGATGCTGGACGGCGTCCCCGCCGGCGACGACCGCTTCCTCGGCTGGGACGCCTTCCTGGAGCTGGGCCGCGAGCGCCTGGCCGCCGACCCGGCCGCGGTCGATGCCCGCTGGCAGGCGGTCCGGCCCGACGACGTCCTGACGGTCCTGTACACCTCCGGGACCACCGGCAACCCCAAGGGCGTGCCGCTCACCCACGCCAACGTGCTCTACGAGGTCGGCGCCACCGACCGGATGACCTCGCTGCCCACCCACGGCACGCAGATCTCCTACCTGACCTACGCGCACATCGCCGAGCGGGTGCTCAGCCTGTACCTGCCGCTGTTCAAGGTCTCGCACGTGCACTTCTGCACCGACCTGGCGAACCTGGGCGCGACGCTCGGGCAGGTCAAGCCGGTGATGTTCTTCGGCGTCCCCCGCGTGTGGGAGAAGATGATGGCCCGCCTGCAGGCGCTGCTGGCGACCCAGCCGGAGGAGCAGCAGGAGAACGTGCGCAAGGCCATGGCCGCCGGACTGGCCCACGTCGAGGCGGGCCAGCACGGGCGGGCGGTCACGCCGGAGGTCCGGCAGGCCTACGACGCCGCCGACGCCGCGCTGCTCTCGATCATCCGCTCCATGATCGGGTTCGACAACGCCGGCTGGCTGGCCACCGCCGCGGCCCCGATGCCGATCGAGGTCCAGCGGTTCTTCGCCGGCCTCGGCCTGAAGATCCTCGACGTGTACGGCATGACCGAGACGACGGGGGCGTTCACCGCCAACAGCCCCGAGAGCTACAAGCTCGGCACCGTCGGCCGCGCCGAGCCCGGCGTCGAGGTCCGCATCGCCGAGGACGGCGAGATCCTCACCCGCAGCCCGCTCAACACCCGCGGCTACCTGAACCGCCCCGAGGCCACCGCCGAACTGGTCGACCCCGACGGCTGGCTGCACACCGGGGACGTGGGCTCCGTCGACGAGGACGGCTTCGTCAGGATCGTCGACCGCAAGAAGGAGCTCATCATCACCGCCGGCGGGGAGAACATCTCCCCGGCCAACATCGAGAACCACCTCAAGGAGCATCCCCTCATCGGGCAGGCCCTCGCCTACGGCGACGGCAGGCCGTACCCGGTGGCGATCCTCACCCTCGACGGGGAGGCCGCCCCCGGCTGGGCGCAGGCGCACGGGATCGGCTCCGCGACCCTCGCCGAGCTCGCCGAGCACCCCGACGTCCTCAAGGCCGTCGAGGCCGCCGTCGCCGCGGCCAACGAGAAGCTGGCCCGGGTCCAGCAGGTCAAGCGCTGGCGCCTGCTGCCGGTGGAGTGGACGCCCGAGACCGAGGAGCTCACCCCGAGCCTGAAGCTGAAGCGCCGCGTCGTGCACGCCAAGTACGCCGCGATCATCGACGAGATGTACGCCGGCTGACGGCACCGGAGCCGGAAGGCGCCCGTCCTCGGGAGGGGGGCGGGCGCTTTCCCGCCTCTTGCCCGTTCGCGGGCCTGTCGCCGCCACGGCCATTGCCAGGCGATATCTAGCGTTCCTGGTCATGACCTTCAGAGCTTTTCTCATCTCCCTGACGGCCGGGGCGTGCGCCCTGCCGACGCTGGTGGCCACGGCCGCGCCCGTCGCCGCGGACGACCACGTGGCGATCCGCTCGATCACCCTGCGCCCCGCCTCCCCGGTGGTCCACCCGGACCGGCCGGTGCGCCTGATCATCGAGGTGGTCGCCCGCGGGGTCTCCGGCCGGGACGGCGTGACGATCAAGGTCGAGCCCGGCGCGCCGCCCGTCTCCTCGCCGTCGGCGGGCTCCCCGCAGGACCGGTGGCCCGGGCAGGAGGGCGCGCAGCGGCTGCCGGAGCCGGGCTGGCGGACCTGGCGGTTCCTGCCGGAGCGGCGGCTGAACCGCTGGTACCCCACCGGGCTCTGGACCGTCACCGCCACCGCGAAGGGGGAGGACGGCCACCGGGTGGTCCGGCACGCCGGGTTCCGGCTCCGGCACGCCACCGACCTCAGCGCGCTCCAGGTCCGCCGGGCGGACCGGGGCGTGCAGGTCAGAGGCGTGCTGAACCGGATCGACCCGGAGGGCTACCTGGACTACGCCCCCTTCCCCCGCCAGCGGGTGGAGATCCTGCACCGGCCGGAGCGGGGGGAGGAGTGGACGAGGGTGGCCACGGCCACGACGGACCGCGGAGGGCGCTTCATCCGCAAGGTGCGGGGGTACCGCGGCGGGGAGTGGCGGGTCCGCTTCCCCGGAACGAACCGGCACGCCCCGGAGGCGGAGACCGTCCGCCGGGCCGTCTGACCCCGCGCACGGCGTCCGCTGGATTCCGCCGCGCCTCCCGTTGGACGGACGGCTTCCCGGCCGGGCGCGCTCGGCCCGGCGCCTGCGCCGCCGCATTGAACACGGCGGGCGGGCGCCGCGCCGGACGCCGCTCAGGCCAGCGCCTGCACCGCCGCGCCGAACACGGCGGGCAGGCGCTGCGCCGCCGGGACGATCAGCCGCGCCGACGCCCGGTGCCGCCGGGCCGCCAGGAGCGCGCCGGTGAGCAGCCGGTGCCGCCGGGACAGCCGCAGCCAGGCGGACTCGTAGGACTGCGGCGCGCCGGCGCGCAGGCAGCGCACCAGCGCCTGCGCCGACAGCAGCGCGAGCGACACGCCCTCGCCGGTCAGCGCGTCGGTGTACCCGGCCGCGTCGCCGACCAGCAGCACCCGCCCGGCGACCCGGGCGCGGACCCGCTGGCGCAGCGGCCCGGCGCCGCGCACCGGCGTCGCGGCCGGGCACTCCAGCCGCTCCAGCAGCGCGGGGAACTCGCTCAGCCGCTCGGCGTAGCCGCCGCGCCGGGAGGTCAGCACCGCCACGCCCACCAGCCCGTCGCCCACCGGGGTCACGTACGCCTCGCCGCCCGCCGCCCAGTGCACCTCGACGAAGTCCGACCAGGGAGCGGTCGCGTAGTGCCGCCGCAGGCCGTACCGGCGCGGTCCCGCACCGGGCAGCTCCAGCCCGAGCAGGGCCCGCAGCGGCGAGTGCAGGCCGTCGGCGGCCACCAGCCAGCGGGCCCGGAACCCGGCCGCCTCGACGCCGTCGTCGTGCTGGCGCAGCTGCGACACCCGCCCGGGGACGACCCGCACGCCCAGCTCGGCCGCGCGCCGCGAGAGCGCCGCGTGCAGCGCGGTGCGCCGCACCCCCAGCCCGGTCCCGCCGCGGAAGGCGGCCTGCGCCTGGTGGCGCCCGTCCAGGTAGCGGATCCCGCGCAGCGGCCGACCGGCCGGCTCGACGCCCATGGACCGCAGGACGGCGGCACCGGTGGGCATCAGGCCCTCGCCGCACGCCTTGTCCACCGGTCCGGGCCGGGGCTCGACCACCACCGCCTCCATCCCGGCCCGCGCCGCGTGGATGGCGGTCGCCAGACCGGCCGGCCCGCCGCCCGCGACCAGTACGTCGATCATGCCGGCGTCCGTCCCGGCGCCGGGGCGAGAGCCGCCAGGGCGGCGTCCTCGCACCGGATCCGGACCACCATCAGCACGGCGTTGCAGGCCGTGAAGACCGCGGCGGTGACCCACGCCCCGTGCACCAGGGGGAGCGCCGCCCCCTCCACCGCCACCGCGACGTAGTTGGGGTGGCGCAGGAACCGGTAGGGGCCGCCGGTGACCGCCGCCAGGCCCGGCACCACGACCACCTGGGTGTTCCACTGCGGTCCCAGCGTGGTGATGCACCACCAGCGCAGCGCCTGCGCGGCGAGGACGAGGGCCAGCATCGGCCAGCCGAGCGCCGGGACGAAGGGCCGGCCGGACAGGCCCGCCTCCACCAGGCAGGCGGCCAGCAGGCCCGTGTGCAGGAGCACCATCCACGGATAGTGGCCGCGCCCGGAGACCACTCCGCCGCGGGCCAGGCTCCACCGCAGGTTGCGGCGGGCGACGACCAGCTCTGCGAGCCGCTCGACGGCGACGAGCAGCACCAGCAGCAGGTACCACGACGACAACTGCCACGACATCCCGGTCACCCCCTACCAGCGCAGCAGGACGAGTTCGGAGCAGAAGCCGGGGCCCATCGCGATGATCAGGCCCGGCGTGCCCGGCGGCGGCCGCAGGGCGATCGTGTCGCGCAGGACGTGCAGCACCGAGGAGGAGGAGAGGTTCCCCACGTCGGCCAGGGAGCGCCAGGTGACGTCGAGCGCGCCGGGCGGGAGCCGGAGCGCCTCGGAGACCGCCTCCAGGACCTTCGGCCCCCCAGGGTGGCACACCCACGCCGTGACGTCGCCGGCGGTCAGGCCGTGGTCGGCCAGGAAACCGTGCACGTCGTCGGCCAGGTAGGTCCTGACCACGTCGGGGACGCTCGCGTCGAGCACCACCCGGAAGCCGGTGTCGCCGACCTCCCAGCCCATCACCCGCTCGGAACCGGGGTACAGGCGGCTGCGGGTGGCGACCACCTCGGGTCCCCGCACCGGTCCTCCCGCGGAGACCCGTCCGGGTCCCCTCGCGGATCCCTGTTCCGGTCTCTCCGCGGGTCCCCGTCCGGGTCCCTCCGCCGATCCCCGTCCGGGCCCCCGCCCCGGAGGCTCGTGCCCGTCGCCGCAGAGCACCACCGCGGCCGCGCCGTCGCCGAACAGCGCCGAGGCCACCAGGTTGGCGACCGAGGCGTCCCCGCGCTGCAGGGTCAGGGAGCACAGCTCGACCGAGAGCAGCACGGCCACATGATCGGGCCAGCCGCGCAGATAATCGTGGACGCGGGCGATCCCGGCCGCCCCGGCGACGCACCCGAGGCCGAAGACCGGCACCCGCTTGACGTCCGGGCGCAGCCCCAGCCGGCCCGCCAGACGGGCCTCGATCGATGGCGCGGCGACGCCCGTCACGGACGTGCACATGATCATGTCGACGTCCTCCGGAGCGAGCCCCGCCTCCTCCAGCGCGCCGCCCACCGCCTGGGCGCCCAGCTCGAGCGCGGTGTCGATGAAGACGTCGTTGGCCGCCCCGAAACCGTCGAGCTTGTCGTACCGGTCGAGCGGCAGGCTCAGGTGGCGGTGGCCGACCCCCGCGCTCGCGTGGAACCGGTTCAGGAGCAGGCGGTCGGCCCCCTCCGGCAGGCACAGCCGCGCGAACGCGTCCGTGATCTCGTCCTGGGAGTGGCGGTTCGGGGGCAGCACGCCATGGACGGCGGTGATACGGCTCAATCTGGACACTCCCGGCTCGCGGAGGGGGACTACCCGATCTCTGCCCGCGAGGGCGGGCGCCATGCTTCGCCGGGCCGATCACCGGCGTCTAGGATCGCGTCCGTGACGACGAGCGGGACACCGCGCAGTGAGAGCCGCCCCCGCCTTCCGGTGCTCCTGTCCGGGCTGGCGCGGGCCTGCCACCCCGGGCCGACCGTCGCGGTCACCGTGCTGACGGCCGCGCTGGCCGCGGCGAGCGGGCGCGACGCGGCCGGCTGCGCCCTGGTGGCCGCGGCCGTGCTGGCCGGGCAGCTCTCGATCGGCTGGTGCAACGACGCGGTGGACGCCGGGCGGGACCGCGCCGCCGGGCGCACCGGCAAGCCCGTCGCCGACGGCGCCGTGGGCGCCCGGACGGTGTGGACCGCCGCGTTCACCGCCCTGGCGGCGTGCGTGCCGCTCTCCCTGGCCTCCGGCCCGGCGGCCGGCGCCGTCCACCTCGCCGGCGTCGCCGCCGCCTGGGGATACGACCTCGGGCTGAAGGGCACGGTGCTGTCCTGGGTCCCCTACGCCGTGGGTTTCGGCTCGCTGCCCGCCTTCGTCGCGCTCGGCCTGCCCGGGCAGCCGTGGCCCGCCTGGTGGGCGGTGCTCGCGGCGGCGCTGCTCGGCTGCGGGGCGCACCTGGCCAACGTGCTGCCGGACATCCCCGGCGACCTGGCCACCGGGGTCCGCGGCTGGCCGCAGCGGCTGGGCCAGGACCGGGTCCGCGTCCTGGTCCCGGTGCCGCTCCTGGCGGCCACCTGCCTGCTCGTCCTGGCCCCGCCGGAGCCGCCCGGCCCCGGCGGCTGGACGGCCCTCGCCGGGGCCGCCGTGCTCGCGGGCGCGGGCCTGCTGCTGGGCCGCCGTTCGCCGCGCGCGCCGTTCGCCGCGGCCGTCGCCGTCGCGGCGGTCGACGTCCTGCTCCTGCTGTCCCGGGGCACCGCGATCACGTAGATCGCACAGAGCTGGTGGACCGCGGAGGTCATCGGGCCCGCCCCGGTCCCCGCCCGGGTCCCCGCCCCGGGTCCTCGCCCCGGTCCCCGCCCGGGTCCCCGCCCCGGGTCCTCGCCCCGGTCCCCGCCCGGGGCCGTCCGTCTCGCGGGCCGTACGGGAAGATTGCGCGTCCCTCCGGCCGTTCATCCGAGTGAGAGTCGTTAATTGAGTTGCGGCGGATGATCCGGTTCTGGCGTCATTGACCTTGTTCGCAATGGAGTTCGCAAGCGATTCGCCGGAGGGAGGCGACGTGGGGATGACGTACAGAGAGGTGCCGGGAGGCCGTGCGCCGATCCGCATGTGGGCCGACCCCGACGAGGTCGAGACGAACGTCATGCAGCAGCTGCGCAACGTGGCGAACCTGCCGTGGGTGCAGGGGGTCGCGGTGATGCCGGACGTGCACCACGGCAAGGGGGCCACCGTGGGCTCGGTCATCGCCATGCGCGACGCGGTCTCGCCTGCGGCGGTGGGCGTCGACATCGGGTGCGGGATGACCGCGGTGAAGACCTCCTACACGGCGAGCGGTCTGCCGGACAACCTGGCCTACCTGCGCTCGAAGCTGGAGCAGGCGGTGCCCGTGGGGTTCGGGCACCACAAGCGGCCGGTCGACCCGACGAAGCTGCACGGCTTCAAGACCGCCGACTGGGCGGACTTCTGGAAGGACTTCGACCGCCTCGCCCCGTCCGTGCGGGGCAAGCGGGAGCGCGCCGAGGTCCAGATGGGCACCCTCGGGGGAGGGAACCACTTCCTGGAGGTCTGCGCCGACGACGAGGGCGCGGTCTGGGTCGTGCTGCACTCCGGGTCGCGCAACATCGGCAAGGAGCTGGCCGAGCACCACATCGGCGAGGCTCGGAGCCTGCCGCACAACCAGGACCTGCCGGACCGGGACCTCGCGGTGTTCGTTGGGGGCACGCCGCAGATGGACGCCTACCGGCGGGACCTGTTCTGGGCACAGGACTACGCGCGCCGCAACCGGGCGGTCATGATGGCCCTGGTCTGCGACGTGCTCCGGCGCCACCTTCCGAACATCACCTTCGAGCAGCCGATCTCCTGCCACCACAACTACGTGGCGGAGGAGCGGTACGACGGCGTGGATGTGCTCGTCACCCGCAAGGGCGCGATCCGCGCGGGATCCGGCGAGTTCGGCATCATCCCCGGCTCGATGGCGACCGGCACCTACATCGTGAAGGGCCTGGGGAACGCCTCGGCGTTCAACTCGGCCTCGCACGGTGCCGGTCGCCGGATGAGCCGGAACAAGGCCAAGCGGACGTTCACGCTGGCGGACTTCAAGGCCCAGACCGAGGGCGTGGAGTGCCGCAAGGACACCGGGGTGATCGACGAGATCCCGGCCGCCTACAAGGACATCGAGTCGGTCATGGCGGCCCAGTCCGACCTGGTGGAGGTCGTCGCCCACCTGCGCCAGCTGATCTGCATCAAGGGCTGACCCGGTCCGGGAGCCCGCACCGCGACGGCGGAACCCCGCCGACCCGTGGTGCGGACTCCCGGCGTCTCCCGTCGCCTCGCGCGCGGCCGCCGCACCTGGCCCCGCCCCTCGGGAGGCGGGAAAACCTCTCGCGGAGATCGCGATCGAACCTCTACAGTGCGCGCCATGACCGATCCCCCTTCCCTGGGAACATGCGGCCGGCTGGACTTCCACGCGCCGCTGTCCGCCGGACGCGCCGACCGGCTGACGGCCGCTCTCGCCGCGGCCGGACCGTCGACCGTGCTCGACCTGGGCTGCGGGTGGGGCCGGCTGCTGCTGCGCATCCTGGAGGCCGTACCGGGCGCCCGCGGCGTGGGCGTCGACGTCCACGGGCCCGACCTGGCGCGCGGGCGGGCCGATGCCGAGGCCCGCGGTCTGTCCGACCGCGTCACCTTCGTCGAGGGCCCGGCCGAGAAGCACCTCACCGCCGCGGACCTGGTGCTGAACGTCGGAGCCTCCCAGGCCTTCGGTGACATCCCGGCAGCGCTCCACGCCCTGCGCCCCCTGGTCGCCCCGGGGGGCCGTCTGCTGTTCGCCGACGGGTTCTGGCAACGCACCCCCACCGATGACGAACTGGCCGGCATGTGGCCGGGCGCCTCCGCAGGCGACCACACCGATCTGGCCGGCCTCGTGGACCAGGCCACGGCCGCCGGATTCCGGCCGCTGCGCATCGAGACGGCCACCCGCGGCGAATGGGAGCTGTTCGAGTCGGGCTACACCGCTGACGTGGAGGAATGGCTCCTGGCCAATCCCGCCCACCCCCGGGCCGAGGCCGCCCGCGCCGAGGTGGACCGGCACCGCTCCCGATGGCTGCGCGGCTACCGCGACGTTCTGGGGTTCGCCTTCCTCATCCTGGGCTGATCCGCGGTACCGGCCCGTGTCGTACCCCTCGGCGAAAGACCTTCATGACTTCGAGCACGTCCCCCACGCCCGTCCGTTCCCTGCGCCCGGTCCGCCCGTTCGCGACGGTCGCCGTCGCGTTGATCGCCGCGGTCACCGTCGCGTCCACCGCCGTCTCCGTCCTCTACCTCGGCCGCCTCGGCGGCTGGTCGTGGCCGGAGGCAGATCTGGCCGGCCGCCTCCTGTTCCCGTACGCGGCCGTCCACCTCCTGGCGGGGATCGCCTTCGTGTGCTGGCTGTTCCGCGCCCGGTCCAACGCGTACGCGATCTCTCCCGGGGTCGCGCACTCGTACGCCGCGCCGTTCCTGGTGCTCGGATGGTTCGTCCCCGTCGTCAACCTGTTCGTCCCGAAGGGGATCGTCGACGACGTCTGGGCCACCTCGCGGCCCGGTGGCCTCCGTCCGGGGACGAACCTCCTCCAGATCCGCCGTCCGGGCCTGGTCTGGGCCTGGTGGCTGACCTGGCTCGCGGCGGGGTGCGCCGACACGCTCGCCGCCGCTCTGACGGCCGTGGGCATGGAGATGGACGCGGAGGAAGAGGAGAGGGCCGCCGAGCTGGCGTCCGGGCTGGGAACCGCGGCCGCGGCGGCCGGTGTCCCGCTCGCGATCGCCGCGGGCCTGCTCGCCATCCGGATCGTCCTGGTGATCACCCGGCTCCAGGAGGCCGTCCGTGCCGCCGGTGGTCCTGCGCCCTCCCGGCACCGGACGTCCTACCTCGGGCTCGTCTCCCTGGTCGTGCGCGACTACGACGAGGCCGTCGGGTTCTACACCGGCGTCCTGGGGTTCGAGCTGCTGGAGGACACGGAGCTGGAGGACGGAAGGCGCTGGGTGGTCGTCCGTCCTCCCGGCGCGGAGGAGACGGCGCTGCTGCTCGCGCGCGCCGCCACCCCCGAGCAGGAGGCCCGGGTCGGGGACCAGACCGGCGGCAGGGTGGGCCTGTTCCTGTACACCGACGACTTCCCCCGCGACTACGAACGGCTGCGGTCGGCGGGTGTCGTCTTCGAGGAGACCCCGAGGCTGGAGCCGTACGGCGCGGTAGCGGTCTTCCGCGACCTGTACGGCAACCGCTGGGACCTGCTCCAGCCCTCCTCGCCGGAAGGCGTCTGAACGGAGCCGCGCCCCGTCCCCGCCCGCATCACCGGTCGCGTCGCGCCGCCCGCACATCGTCCGCCACATCCGGCGAGATCTGCCCGGCCGTCGTCATCCGGCGAGGTCGGCAAGATCCTGACCGATCGGAGGCTCGCCGTCAGGCGGCCCGGCAGGGGAGCGCGCAGTACGGCGAAGCCCGCGAAGGGCGACGTTCCGGGACGGCGCAGAGGGAATTCCGAGAGCACTGCTCTTGGAATCGCTGACCCTATGTGAGATCATCGCTCTCTAATTGGAGCATCGATTCTTCCCCTCTCTGGAGCCCTCCGTGAACCGTGCCCGGCTGACCGCCCTGTCCCTCGCCGCCGGCGGCGTCCTGTTCCTCCTCTACCAGGCCGTCAGGCCCTACGCCGACGAGACCGCCCTGGAGGGGGCCGCGGCGATGGCCTCTCCCGCCTGGGTCGCCGCCCACCTGTGCGCCGTCGCAGGGTTCGTCCTCGTCGCGTCGGGTCTGCTCGGCCTGCACCTCGCGCCCGGCGCGCGCCTCGGCCTGCCTCCGGTCGTGACGTTCTGGATCGGCACCGGCCTGGTCCTGCCCTACTACGGCGCCGAGACGTTCGGGCTCAACGTGATCGGTGCGCGTGCCGTACACGATCGGGACGCCACCCTGCTGGAGCTGGTCGACCGGTTCCGCTTCGCACCCGTGCCCGCGGCGATGTTCCTGACCGGCCTGGTGCTGCTCGCGGCGGGCGCCATCGTGGTCGCGGTCCGCATCCGGCGCTCCGGTGCCGGGCCGCGGTGGAGCGGTGTCCCGCTGGCGGCCGGGTTCGTCCTGTTCGTCCCGCAGTTCTACGGCACCCCCGCGATGCGCGTCGCCCACGGCGCGCTGCTGGCCGCAGGAGGGCTCTGGCTGGCGTACGACCTGTGGCGGGCGGGTGACGGGGACCGCACCCGCCCGCCGGGCAGGAGCATGACGACCTCGCAGCCGAGGATCCGTTCGTAGCACCCGGACGGGCCTTGCCGGGGCGCGGAAACCGGCTGGCGGCCCGCGGCGGGGATCTGGAAGGGTGCACGGCATGGCTGAGGCGAGGGACGCGCGCGACGTGGCGGCGCTGACGGCGGCGGTGGAGCGGGGCGAACAGGTCAGATACCTGATGTTCTGGGGGCACCGGCCGCCGCGCTCCGGCGGGGTCGGGGCCGGGTGCCTGTCGCAGTGGTGGCCGGCGGACTTCACCGTGGACGGGGTGGTCTACCGCACCGCGGAGCACTTCATGATGGCGGGCAAGGCGCGGCTGTTCGGCGACGGGGAGACCGAGGCGGAGATCGTGGCGGCCGGACATCCGAAGCAGGCCAAGGACCTGGGGCGCAGGGTGCGCGGCTTCGACGAGCGGGCATGGGCGGCGGCCCGCTTCGACCTGGTCGTCCAGGGCAACCTGGCCAAGTTCGACCGGCACCCGGAGCTGGCGGAGTTCCTGCTGGGGACGGGAGAGCGGGTGCTGGTCGAGGCGAGCCCGGTGGACCGGGTCTGGGGGATCGGGCTCGCGGCCGATGACGAGCGGGCCGGGCGGCCCGGGGCGTGGCGGGGGCTGAACCTGCTCGGGTTCGCGCTGATGGAGGTACGGCAGGCGCTGCGGGAGCGGTGACGGCCGGTCGCGCCCGCGGCCGCTGGCGGGCCCGGCGGGACGGACCGGCACCCGCGCGGGGTGGCGCCGGGGTGGGACGTCGAGACGCTCCACCATCGGCTGACCGCACACCCGCGCGCGGGGCGGCGCCGGGACGTCCCCGGGAGGGGAATCATCCGTACGGCGCGGCTGTTGTCAGGCGATGGAGCCCGTTTTTGGGCGGAGGAGGGGGTCGGCCTTAGGCTGGCCCCCTGCTCGAATGACGACGGATGAGGGGTGACGCCCGTGTTGCGCGACTCGTTCGGCCGAGTGGCGACCGATCTTCGGGTGTCCCTGACGGACCGCTGCAACCTGCGCTGTTCGTACTGCATGCCGCCCGAGGGCCTGGACTGGCTTCCCAAGCCCGAGCTGCTGACCGCCGAGGAGATCGTCCGGCTGGTCACCATCGGGGTGGAGCGGCTCGGCATCACCGAGGTCCGCTACACCGGCGGCGAGCCGCTGCTCCGCCGTGAGCTGGTCGACATCGTGGCCCGCACCACCGTGCTCGCTCCCCGGCCGCAGGTCTCGCTGACCACCAACGGCATCGGGCTGGCCCGGCTCGCCGGGCCGCTCGCCGCGGCCGGCCTCGACCGGGTCAACGTCTCCCTGGACACCCTGGACCGTGAGACGTTCGCCAAGCTCGCCCACCGCGACCGGCTGGCCGACGTGCTGGCGGGCCTGGCCGCGGCCGAGGCCGCCGGGCTGCGCCCGGTGAAGATCAACGCGGTGCTGATGCGCGGCGTCAACGACCACGAGGCCGTCCCGCTCCTGCGCTACTGCCTCGACAAGGGCTACGAGCTCCGCTTCATCGAGCAGATGCCGCTGGACGCCCAGCACGGCTGGCGCCGGGAGAACATGATCACGGCCGACGAGATCCTCGCGACGCTGCAGGCCTCCTTCGACCTGACCGACGCCGACCCGGCGGAGCGGGGCAGCGCCCCCGCCGAGCTGTTCCTCGTCGACGGCGGGCCGGCGAGGGTGGGCGTGATCGGTTCGGTCACCCGCCCGTTCTGCGGCGCCTGCGACCGGGTACGGCTCACCGCCGACGGCCAGATCCGCAACTGCCTGTTCGCGACGGACGAGTCCGACCTGCGGGCGGCGATGCGCTCCGGAGCCTCCGACGACGAACTGGCCGAGCGCTGGCTGGCGGCGGTCCGGATCAAGAAGGCCGGGCACGGCATCGACGACCCCGCCTTCCTGCAGCCGTCCCGCCCGATGTCGGCCATCGGCGGTTAGTACGGCAACGGACGGATCGTGATCTGAGACCGGGCGGTAGACGGTCTGGTCGGGCGTCGGAGACGATCAGCCGCACCCCCGGCAGGCCCCGCGCCACCAGGTCCCGCAGGAGGCCCGGCCGGCCCGCGCCGTCCTCGGCTCGGCGGATCCAGGCGGAGCGAGCCGTTCATCGGCTCAAGTACCGGTCTCGGATGCCGATGGACAGCTGCAGCCTCACGCGCTGCCTCGCTCTCGCGGCCATCGGTCGCTCTGGAAAGGATCTGATCGTGACCGAGTCAGCTGCCGGCATCGCACGCCCTGTGGTGACTGTAAGCCGTAGCCGGGTGCTCGGTTGGTTCGCCGACCGCCGAATCAGCACCAAAATCCTCATCGTCGTGCTGCTCATGGCCGGCATGGGCGCAGGCGTCGGCACGGTGGCGCTCACCCGCATGAGCGGGCTGAACGACGACCTGACCACCGTCAAGGACGGCAACGTCGAGCGTCTCATCCATCTCGGCAACATGCGTGGCCACATGACGGACATGATGGACGCCACCCTCGGCTACAGCACCATCCCCGATCCGCAGATCAAGGCCGGCGCCAAGAAGAACATGCAGGACTACACCGCGGCGGCGACCCGTGAGTTCGAGGCCTACCGGGCCGCCGCGGTACCGGATCCCGCCTGGCAGAAGGCCGTGGCGGACTTCGACGAGGCATGGGAGCGGTACCGGTCTCTGCGGGATGCCTCCATGGCCGAGCCGAACGCGGCGGCGGCCGCCGCTCCCGCCGACATCGAGAAGATGCTCGCCGAGTTCGGCGAGGTGACCACCGCGTTCAAGGAGGCGCTCAAGCGGCTGGTCGACTACGAGCAGACGGCCACCGAGACGGTCACCGCCGCGGCGTCCGGCCGATACGACAGCGCCCGTACCCTGATCTTCGTGCTGCTCGGCGCCGGCCTGCTGTTCGCCGTCGTGCTGGCGCGGGTCTTCTCCCGCCAGATGGCGCGGTCGGTGGACGCGCTCTCCCTGGCGCTGGAGGCCTCGGCCCGGGGTGACCTGACGCAGAGCGCCGAGGTGACCTCCCGCGACGAGATCGGCCAGATGGCGGCGGCGGTCAACCGGGCCAACGCCTCCACCCGGCAGGCCATCGCGGAGCTGGCGAGCAGCGCCGACAGGCTGGCGGCCAGTTCCGGTGAGCTGTCGGGCGTCAGCGACCGGATCGCCGCCTCGGCCGACGAGGCCTCCACCCAGGCCCACAACGTCGCCTCGGCCGCGGGTGAGGTCTCGCAGAACGTGCAGACCGTCTCGGCCGGCAGCGAGGAGATGGGCGCCTCGATCCGGGAGATCGCGCACAACGCCAACGAGGGCGCGAAGGTCGCCTCGCAGGCGGTCACGGTGGCCACCTCCACCAACGAGACCGTCGCCAAGCTCGGCGCCTCCAGCGCGGAGATCGGTTCGGTGATCAAGACGATCACCTCGATCGCCGAGCAGACCAACCTGCTGGCGCTCAACGCCACCATCGAGGCGGCGCGCGCCGGGGACGCCGGCAAGGGCTTCGCGGTGGTGGCCGGCGAGGTCAAGGACCTGGCGCAGGAGACGGCCAAGGCGACCGAGGACATCTCGCGGCGGGTGGAGGCCATCCAGGCCGACACCGAGAGCGCGGTCGCGGCCATCGCGGAGATCTCGGCGATCATCGGTAAGATCAACGACTACCAGCTGACCATCGCCGGCGCGGTGGAGGAGCAGAGCGCGACCACCAACGAGATGAACCGCAGTGTGGCCGAGGCCGCTCAGGGCAGCGCCGACATCGCCACCACCATCTCGGTGCTGGCCGATGCGGCGCACGTGACCGCGGAGGGAGTGGGCGAGAGCCGGCAGGCCGCGGCCGACCTGGCCGAGTTGTCGAACCGGCTGCACCGGCTGGTCTCCGGCTTCCGCTACTGAGGGACCCGGTGACCTCCGGCTCAGGAGCCGGAGCCGCCCCTGGTCACCGACGGGGCGGGCCGGACGCCCTCGATCGGGCACCGGCCGCCGACGGACGCCCGGATCCGTCCGCGGACGCCGCACCCGGACACCCGCCCGAGGGCGTCCGCACCTGGACACCCGCCCGGTGGCGTCCGCACCCGGACACCCGCCCGGTGGCGTCCGCACCCGGACACCCGCCCGGTGGCGTCCGGATCCGGACGCCGCATCGACGTGAGCTAGCCTCATCTCCATGAGCGGTTACGACGCGCTGATCCTCGCCGGAGGACGGGCCTCCCGGCTCGGCGGGCGGGACAAGCCCGGCCTGGAGGTGGGCGGTGTGCCGCTCATCGAGCGCGTGGCCGCCGCCGTGCCCGGTGCGGGCCGCCTCGTCGTGGTGGGGCCCGCGCGGCCGGGACTCGGCCGGGCGGTCTTCCGCACCGAGGACCCGCCGGGCGGCGGGCCGGTCCCGGCGCTGCGGGCCGGGCTGGCGGAGGTGACCGCCCCCCGCGTGGTCCTGCTCGCCGCCGACCTGCCGTTCCTGCGCGCCCGGCACGTCGAGGCGCTCCTCGACGCGGCGGGCGGCGGAGAGGAGGGGGCCGGGAAGGACGGGCCGGGCGCGGGCGCCCTGCTCGTCGACGACGACGGCCGCGAGCAGTGGCTGGTGGGAGCATGGCGTACGGCCGTGCTCGCCGGGGCGCTCTCCGGCTACGGGGGACGGTCCCTCCGGGGGCTGCTGGCCCCGCTGGACCCGGTCAGGCTCCACCTGCCCGGGGAACCGTGGTTCGATTGCGACACGCTGGACGATCTGACGCATGTGAGGAGCAGGACGTGAACGTGCTGGAGGAGTGGACCGCCCTGGTCTGCAGGGAGCTCGGCGTCGACCCCGCGCAGGTGGACCGGGACGCGCTGCTCGACCTCACCAAGGACGTGGCCCACGGAGTGGCCCGCCCGGCCGCACCGCTGACGGCCTACGTGCTGGGCCTGGCCCAGGGGGCGGGAACGGCGCCGGCCGACGCGGTGGAGCGGGTGACGGAACTGGCCCGCAACTGGGAGCGGGCGACCACGGAGACGCTGGGCGACGCGTAGGGAACCTGGGAAGGCACAGGAAGTCCGGGAAAAGGGCGACGCCGGGTGGTTACGGGGGCAAACCACCCGGCGTCGCTTCATCGGCGTTCCGACGGGGGCCCGGAACGCCGGCACCAGTGCCCCGACGGGGGACCAGGGCACTTGGTTAAAGCGTACACCTCCAACCCGGAGGATGCGTCAAGACTTCGTCACGACCCGATCTCGCGTCGGTGCCTGGGGATCTCGTTCTGTCCCGGGTCGGTAAAGCCGGGGTCGGCGGGCGCCCCGCCCCGGGGGGCGTTGGCCCCCACCACGGCGATGTACGGCAGGAAGATCGCTCCGGCGAAGAGCAGGATCTTGACGGCCATCGGCGCGGGCACGGTGAAGGCGAGGATCAGGCAGACCAGCCGGATCCCCATCTTGATCAGGTAGTTCCGTTCACGCCGCCCGATGTCCTCGCTCAGCGAAGGCCGGGCGTCGGTCACCTGATGAACCGTCTCGCGCCTGCGCCATCCCCTCACACCTTCCAACGTAGACCTCGGATCGATCGGATGCGAACGGTCATGTGATCATGACTTCCGGGTAGGACGGGGGCATGACGGATCGAACGTACCGGGTGACCGAGATAGTCGGCACGTCGGGGGAGAGCATCGAGGCGGCGGTCCGCAACGGCGTCCGCCGCGCCGCACAGACCCTGCGCCACCTCGACTGGTTCGAGGTGACCGAGGTCCGCGGGCACATCGTCGACGGGGAGGTCGCCCACTTCCAGGTCGGCATGAAAGTGGGCTTCCGCCTGGAGGACGGCTGACCCGCGGCAGGCCCGCCCGGACCCGCCCCCGGCCCGCACGGCGGCGGACCGGCGCCGGGCGGGCCTGCGCGCCCGCACGGCGCCGGTCCGCCGTGCCGGATCAGCTCGCCTGGCTGACCGTCGACATGTTGAAGTCCGGCACCCGGACCGGGGGCATCACCGTGCGGGTGAAGTAGTCGTTCCACTCGCGCGGCAGCGTCTGCTCGCTCGCCCCGATCTCGGTGACGCGGCCGAGGAGGTCCACCGGGCTCTCGTTGAAGCGGAAGTTGTTGACCTCGCCCACCACCTCGCCGTTCTCCACGAGGTAGACGCCGTCGCGGGTGAGCCCGGTGAGCAGCAGGGTCTGCGGGTCCACCTCGCGGATGTACCACAGGCAGGTGAGCAGCAGGCCCCGCTCGGTCGAGGCGATCATCTCCTCCAGCGACCTGCCCCCCGCCGGTCCCTCCATGATCAGGTTGTCGATGGCGGGGGTGGCGGGCAGGTTCGTCAGCTCGGCAGAGTGCCGGGTCTGGATCAGGTTCGCCAGCGCGCCGTCGGCGATCCAGTCGGTCGGCGTCAGCGGCAGGCCGTTGTCGAACACCGAGCTCTGCCGGCTGGAGGCGTGTGCGACCACGAACGGGGCGGACTCCAGGCCCGCGGCGGCCGGATCGCTGCGCAGCCGTACCGGGAGGGAGGCGAGGGTCTCCCCGACGCGGGTGCCGCCGCCGGGCCTGGAGAAGACCGTGCGGCCCTCGAAGGCGTCGCGGGCTCCGGCCGTCCAGTACAGGTAGATCATCAGGTCGGCGACGGCTCCCGGCGGGAGCAGCGTCTCGTACCGGCCCGCGGGCAGGTCGATCCGGTTCTTGGCCCACTCCAGCCGCCGGGCCAGCGAGGCGTCCAGCGCCGCCACGTCCACGTCCGAGAAGTCGCGGGTGGCCACGCCCGTCCAGGCCGAGCGCTTCATGTCCGGGGACTTGGCGTTGAGCTCCAGGCGCCCGGTGGGCTGGACGTGCCGGAGGCGGGCGCCGGTGGAGGTGCCCACGAACGTCGTGGTGACGCTGTGCTCGGCGAAGCCGTACAGCCTGCGCCCGCCCGCCTCGGCGGCGGCGAAGGCCTCGCCCAGCGCGGGGGCGAAGGCGCCGAACACACCGATCGTGGTGGGCTCGGCGGGGGCGTCCCAGTCGGCGGAGACGGTGCCCCCGACCAGCGGCCGGGCGTCCTCGGAGGGACGCGCGTCCTCCGCGGCGCGGTCGGCCGCGGCGACGACGTCGGCCAGCTCCTCGGGCCGGACCGCGGCCCGGGACACCACGCCCACGCCCTGTCCGGCGATCGAGATCACGGTCAGCTGGGCGGAGCGGGAGACGCCGTTGGTGGTGAGGGTGTTGCCCGCGAACCGCAGGTTGGCGCTGGAGCCGGAGTCGGCGATGACGACGGTGTCGTCGGCCGTCGACAGCTCCAGGGCCCGCTCGACCATCTCCTGCGGGCTCATCCGGGGGCTCGGCTGAGAGGTCATCACTTGCCGCCTTCCTGCACGGTGTTGAGGACGCGCACGCCCCGGAAGAGCGCCGAGGGGCAGCCGTGGCTGACCGGCGCGACCTGGCCGGGCTGGCCCTTGCCGCAGTTGAACGCGCCGCCCAGCACGTAGGTCTGCTCGCCGCCGACGGCCTCCATCGAGCGCCAGAAGTCGGTCGTCGTGGCCTGGTAGGCGACGTCGCGGAGCTGGCCGGCCAGCCGGCCGTTCTCGATGCGGTAGAACCGCTGCCCGGTGAACTGGAAGTTGTAGCGCTGCATGTCGATCGACCAGCTCTTGTCGCCGACGACGTAGACGCCCCGCTCGACGCCCGCGATGAGCTCGTCGGTGGAGGGGCCGCCGGGCGCGGGCCGCAGCGAGACGTTGGCCATGCGCTGGATCGGCATGTGCCCGGGGGAGTCGGCGAAGGCGCAGCCGTTGGAGGCGCCCAGGTCCTTCATCCGCGCCATCCGCCGGTCGAGCTGGTAGCCGACCAGGACGCCGCCGGAGACGATGTCGAACTCCCTGGTGGCCACGCCCTCGTCGTCGTAGCCGATGGTGGACAGGCCGTGCGCGGCCGTGCGGTCGCCGGTCACGTTCATCGCCGGCGAGCCGTACACCAGGCTGCCGAGCTGGTCGAAGGTGGCGAAGCTGGTCCCGGCGTAGGCCGCCTCGTAGCCGAGCGCGCGGTCCAGCTCGGTGGCGTGCCCGATCGACTCGTGGATGGTCAGCCACAGGTTGGACGGGTCGATGACCAGGTCGTAGACGCCGGCCTCGACGGAGGGGGCCCTGAGCTTCTCCTCCAACAGCTCGGGGAGGGCGGCGAGCTCGGCGGGGAAGTCCCAGCCGGTGCCGGTGAGGTACTCGTAGCCGCGGCCGACGGGCGGGGCCAGGGTGCGCATCTCCTCGAAGCGGCCCTCGCCGACCTTCATGGCGTCCAGCACCGGGTGCACGCGCACCCGCTGCTGGGTGGTGCGGGTGCCCGCCGTGTCGGCGTAGAACTTCTGCTCCTTGACCTGCATCAGCGAGGCCTGGACGTGGTCCACGCGCGGGTCCTTCAGCAGGCCGCCCGACCAGTCGGCCAGCAGCTCCACCTTGTCGCGCAGCGGGACGTCGAACGGGTCGACGTCGTAGGCCGACACCCAGGTGACGTCCGCGTGGACCGGCTCGGGGGCCAGCTCGATGGGCTCGCGGTTGACCGCGGCGGAGACGACGGCCACCTCGACGGCCTGCTCGGCCACGGCGGCCGCGGCCTCGGGCGTGAGCTCGATGCCGGAGGCGAAGCCCCAGGTGCCGTTCTTGACGACCCGTACGGCGTAGCCGAGGTCGTCGGCGTCGATGGAGCCCTCCAGCCGGGCGTCCGACAGGCGCAGGGTCTCCGCGCGGACGCGTTCGAGCCGGAAGTCGGCGTGCTCGGCACCGAGGTCACGGGCGCGTTGCAGGGCCGCGTCCGCCATCCGCCTCATGGGCAGGGCGAGGAAGTCGGGATCGATCTGGCGCATGTCCACGATCCTAGACCTGTGATCTTGTCCCTCACGGATAACCGGTCTACTGGCAAGTAACGGATAGCGTCGGCTCCATGGCTCGATCTGTTCTCGTAACCGGCGGCAATCGCGGCATCGGCCTCGCGATCGCCCGCGAACTCGCCAGGGCCGGCGACGCCGTCGCCGTCACCTACCGCTCCGGAGAGCCCCCCGAGGGGCTGTTCGGCGTGCAGTGCGATGTGACCAGCATGGCCGATGTCGAAGCGGCGTTCGGGAAGGTCGAGGCCGAGCAGGGCCCGGTCGAGGTGCTCGTCGCCAACGCGGGCATCACCAGGGACACGCTCCTGCCGATGATGAAGGAGGAGACCTTCACCGACGTCATCGACGCCAACCTGACCGGCGCCTACCGCGTGGCCAAGCGGGCCACCCGCGGGATGCTGCGGCTCAGGCGCGGCAGGATCGTGCTCATCTCCTCGGTCGTGGCGATGCTCGGCTCGGCCGGGCAGACCAACTACGCCGCCTCCAAGGCCGGCATGATCGGCTTCGCCCGGTCGGCCGCCCGCGAGCTGGGCTCACGCGGCATCACCGTGAACGTCGTCGCCCCGGGCTTCGTGGAGACCGACATGACGGCCGCGCTGGACGAGTCCTACCAGGAGCAGATCCGCAAGAACATCCCGCTGGGGCGGCAGGCCCGGCCCGAGGAGATCGCCAAGGTCGTCGCCTTCCTGGCGGGCGAGGACGCCGCCTACATCACCGGGGCCGTGATCCCCGTCGACGGCGGCCTGGGCATGGGGCACTGAGCCCCTCTCCGCAATCACCGCAAGAGCCGGAACGGCCGGACGCGCCGGGCACCCGGGCGCGAGCCCTCGGACTCGTCCGCGGGAGCACTTCACAAAGGACGGTATTCATGGGAATCCTCGACGGCAAGCGGATCCTGGTCACCGGCGTCCTGACCGACGCCTCGATCGCCTTCTCCGTGGCCAGGCTGGCGCAGGAGGAGGGCGCCACCGTCGTGCTGACCGGCTTCGGCCGGCTCAGCCTGGTCGAGCGCATCGCCCGGCGGCTCCCCGAGCCGCCGCCGGTGATCGAGCTGGACGTGCAGAACACCGAGCACCTCGACTCGCTGGCCGAGCGGGTGGGCGAGCACGTGGGCGGCCTCGACGGCGTGGTGCACTCCATCGGCTTCGCCCCGCAGAGCTGCCTCGGCGGCAACTTCCTGAACACCCCGTGGGAGGACGTCGCGACCGCGGTGCACGTCTCGACCTACTCGTTCAAGTCGCTGGCGGTCGCCTGCATGCCCCTGATGAAGCAGGGCAGCTCGGTCGTCGGCCTCGACTTCGACGCCACCAAGGCCTGGCCGGTCTACGACTGGATGGGCGTCGCCAAGGCGGGGCTGGAGTCCTGCTCCCGCTACCTGGCCCGCGACCTCGGCAAGCACGGCATCCGGGTGAACCTGGTGGCGGCCGGGCCGCTGCGCACGATGGCGGCCAAGAGCATCCCGGGGTTCAAGGAGTTCGAGGACAGCTGGCCGGAGAAGGCCCCGCTCGGCTGGGACCTGTCCGACACCGTCCCCGCGGCCAAGGCGTGCCTGGCGCTGCTGTCGGACTGGTTCCCCGCCACGACCGGCGAGATCGTGCACGTCGACGGAGGAGTGCACGCGATCGGCGCCTAGCCGCGGATCTCCCGGACCCGGACGCCCGAGGGATCCGTACGGCCGGCCCGGCGCCCCGCGCGGTCCCCGGCGGCATCTAGGCGACGCGGTGCCGTCCCACCCGGAACGGCTCGAACGGGATGGACTCCTCCTCGGCCCGCCTGGCGTGCACCAGCCGGACGGCGATGACCGCGGCGGCCAGCAGGGCCGCGGTGAGGGCGGTGCCCAGCGGGTCGGACGAGCGGGTGGGGGTGACCGCCCGCTCGCCGGGCATCCGCTGCTGCAGCTCCTGGGTCAGGGGTCCGGGCCAGAGAGGGTCCACCCGGGGCGCCTCGGCGTCGACGGCGAACGGCTCGGGAAGCACCGGGTCGCGCACCTCCGTGGTGTGCGTCCGCGTCTCCGGCGGACGCGGAGAGGCCGGCCGGAACGGGATCCCCTCCTCCGCCCCGGCCTCCTTCCGCGGCCTGGCCGGCCTGCGGCTCCCGGTGGGGGAGGGCGTGGCGGTCGGCCGTACGGCCCGGTCGGGTACGGAGGCCGCGCACCCGGGGGAGCGCACCAGCGGAAGGCAGACGTCGCTGAGGACCTCGGGCAGCAGTCCTTCGTCTCTCTTCTCACCCGGGCCGCCCGGGTCGTGCGGCGGGGCGCCGGAGGAGGAGCCCCCACCGGTTCTCGGCCGCTCCGTCGGCGCGAGCTCGCCGACGGGCTCGAGCGCCTTCTCCGCGGTGGCGTCGAGCCCTCCGGTCACCGGTGTCAGGGAGGACCCGGTCAGGCCGTCCACGGCGTCGGTGACGCCGTCCACCGTCTGGCAGAGCCCGCTCGTGACCCCGCCGAGCAGCCCGCCGCCCTGAGGGCAGTCCGCCGCCCGGGCGACGCTGCCGGATGCGGCCGCGACCACGGGGATCCCGCCGCCCAGCGCCAGCGCCAGCGCGCCGGCCGAGAGCGCAGCTCGCATCGTTCCCCCCTCGTGTGCCGGCGGCGAAGCCTCGCCGACGCCTGCCTGAACCCCGTCTGCCATGCGAATGACAGTTTTGTGCGAAGGCCGTGCTTTTCCACGGAAAGTTGCGATTCGGTATCGACTAGTGACATGCGAGAAAGACTCTCGTTCTATAGGGACGCCCCGCACGGATCCGGGGTCTCAGTCCGCCGACACGTCGTCGAGAGCCTCCCTGATCTCCATGGGGAGTGCCAGATCCTCCGCCTCCAGGATCCCGGCCAGCTGGGAGCAGGTGCGGGCGCCGACGATGGCCGCGGCCACCCCCGGCTGGTCGCGGACCCACGACAGAGCCACCGACAGGGGGGAGACGCCCAGCCCCTCGGCGGCGGTCGCCACCGACTCCACGACCCGGCGGCACCGCTCGTCCAGATAGGGCGTGACGAACTCGGCCAGGTGAGGGGTGGCCGCCCGGGAGTCGGCGGGGATGCCCGTGCGGTACTTGCCGGTGAGCACCCCGCGCCCGAGCGGGGACCAGGCCAGCACCCCGGCGCCGACGTGCTCGGCGGCGGGCAGCAGGTCGCGCTCGGGCTCCCTGGCCAGCAGGGAGTATTCGACCTGGGCGGCGACGACCGGCGTCCGGCCGGGAACCGCCCGCTGGGTGACGGCCGCCGCGGCGAGCTGCCAGCCGGTGTAGTCGCACACCCCGGCGTAGGCCGCCCGGCCCGAGGAGACGATGGCGTCCACCGCCGCCAGGGTCTCCTCCAGGGGCACCTCCGGGTCGAAGGCGTGCAACTGCCAGAGGTCGACCTCGTCGACGCCCAGACGGGTGAGGGAGGCGTCGACGGCGGCGACCAGGTGCCTCCTGGAGGCGTCACGCGGCCGCCGCCCGGCGGGGGTGAGCACGGCCTTGGTGGAGAGCACCAGCTCCGAGCGGGGCACGGTGTCGCGGATCAGCCGTCCGAGCAGCCGTTCGGCCTCCCCGCCCGTGTAGACGTCGGCGGTGTCGATCAGGGTGCCCCCGGCGTCGGCGAAGGCGCGGAGCTGCGCCGCGGCGTCCTCGGCGCCGGTGTCGCGCCCCCATGTCATCGTCCCGAGCCCGAGGCGGGACACCGACAGGCCGCTCCGGCCGACATAGCGCTGCTCCATGATCCGGCCAGGTTACCGCCCGGACAGGTGAAAACGAGGGAACGACTGCTGCAAGACTTGGAGCCGTGACGACGCTGCTGCTGGCAAGACACGGCCTTACCCCTCTCACCGGCCCGGTGCTGGCCGGGTGGACCCCGGAGGTGCATCTCAGCGACGCCGGCCGGGCCCAGGCGGAGGCCCTGGCGCTGCGGCTGGCCCCCCTGGAGCTGGACGCCATCGTCTCCAGCCCGCTGGAGCGCTGCCAGGAGACCGCGCAGGCGATCGCCGGCGGCCGCGGCGCGCAGGTGCTGACCGACGAGCGGTTCGGCGAGTGCCGCTACGGCGACTGGACCGGCCGGCCGCTCGCCGAGCTCGCCCAGGACCCGCTCTGGCCCGTGGTGCAGACCCACCCGAGCGCGGTGACCTTCCCCGGGGGGGAGTCCCTCCCCTCGGTCCAGCACCGCGCGGTGGCCGCGGTCAGGGAGTGGAACGCCCGCCTGGGGCCCAGGGCCGTCTACCTCGTCTGCAGCCACGGCGACGTGATCAAGTCCATCGTGGCCGACGCCATGGGCCTGCACCTGGACCAGTTCCAGCGGATCGCGGCCGACCCCGCCTCCCTCACGGTGATCCGCTACACCCCCATGCGCCCCTTCGTCCTCAGGCTCAACGACGTGGGAGGAGATGTGACCGGATTGCGACCCCGGGAGGGTTCGGAGGAAGAAGACGGGGGAGAAAATCCCACCGGGAGCGATGCCGCAGTCGGCGGCGGATCCGGGACCACGTAAGGTCGGGCTATGCCGGTGTTCGACTACGACCCACCTGAGAGGTTCGTGGCTGGTGCGGTGGGACAGCCGGGTTCGCGGGCCTTCTTCCTGCAGGCCCGGGGCGAGGGACGGCTGACCACCGTCGGGCTGGAGAAGTTCCAGGTGGCCGCGCTCGCGGACCGCCTCGAGGAGTTGCTCGACGAGGTGCTGCGCCGCAGCGGCGGCACCGCCCACGTGCCGGCCGTCGCCCCCGAGGCCCTGACCGACAACGACCCCCTCGACATGCCGATCAGCGAGGACTTCCGGGTCGGCACGATGGCCCTCGCCTGGGACCCCGAGGCGTCCCAGGTGGTGATCGAGGCGCAGGAGGTCGTCGCGGAGGACGAGGAGTTCGAACCGTCCCTCCTCGACGAGCCCGCCGTGCTCCGGGTCCGCATCAGCCCCGCCGTGGCCAGGGCCTTCACCCGGCGTGCGATGGCCCTCGTCGCCGCGGGCCGCCCGCCCTGCCCGCTGTGCGCCCAGCCGCTCGACGCGGAGGGGCACGTGTGCGTACGGCTCAACGGTTACCGAGGCAGTGCAACTGCATCCGGTGGAGGAGGCGAATGAGTGCCGAAAGCGAGCCCACGCTGAGCGCGCCGCCCGCGACCGGGCTGGACGACGGGGCCGCTCTGCGACTGCTCCGCGAAGGTCATCTCGAGGTCGCCGGCCGGCTGGTCGAGGCGACGAACATGACGCTCTACTGCTCGGTCCGGCTGGGCGGTCTCGCCGCCGCCTGCGTCTACAAGCCGGTGCGCGGCGAACGGCCTCTCTGGGACTTCCCCGACGGGACCCTGGCCGCGCGCGAGGTCGCCGCGTTCGAGGTCTCGGCCGCGACCGGCTGGCGCATCGTCCCCCCGACGGTCTACCGGGACGGGCCCTTCGGCCCCGGCATGTGCCAGCTGTGGGTCGACACCGACCCCGAGGCCGACCTGATGGCGCTGATCCGCAGCCGTCAGCCCGCCCTGCGGCGGATGGCCGTGTTCGACGCCGTCGTCAACAACGCCGACCGCAAGGGCGGGCACCTGCTCCCGCTCGCCGACGGGCACGTCTACGGGGTGGACCACGGGGTCTGCTTCTCCACCGAGGACAAGCTCCGCACCGTGCTCTGGCAGTGGCGCGGCAAGCCTCTGCCCCGGGAGGCGATGAACGTCCTGGCCCGCCTGGAACGGGAACTGGAACGGGGCCGCCTGGGCCGCCGCCTCCGAGAGCTCCTCACCCTCGCCGAGGTGGAGGCCACCTGGGCGCGGGTCCGCAAGCTCCTGGACACCGGCCTGCACCCCCGCCCCTCACAGGACTGGCCCGCCATCCCCTGGCCCCCGATCTGAGGCGCCGACCCGGACCTCGTTTTGAGGCTCCGGCTCGGCCCCCGGCCTGAGACCCCCGGCGCGCCCCGTCGGTCCTCCGGCTTGCGGTCCGGCGCGCCCCGCCGGTCCTCGCTCTGCGGATCAGCCCGCCCCGCCAATTCCGCCGGGTCTGCCGTAGTCTGCCGGACATGTGCACGGCTGTCGTCAGCGTCGACCCCGGCGCCGAGATCCCCCTGATCCTGGTCGGTGTCCGGGACGAGTTCACCGGCCGCCCCTGGGCCGCCCCGGCGGAGCACTGGCCCGGCCTGGTCGGCGGCAGGGACCTGCTCGCCGGCGGGACCTGGCTGGCCGTCGACCCCGGAGCCGGCCGGGCCTGCGCGCTGCTCAACGGCCACGGCGTGCCCGCACCGGAGTCGATCCGCCGCTCCCGCGGCGAGCTGCCGCTGCTGGTCGCGGCCGGTGGCGGCCCCGCGGACCTGGATCTGGCCGGCTACGACCCCTTCCACCTCGTGCTGGCCGATGCCGCGGGCGCCCGCCTGTGGAGCTGGGACGGCGCCGCCCTGGACGGTACGGACCTCCCGGCCGGGACCCACATGATCGTCAACAGCGGATGGGAGCGCGGCGCGGACAACGAGCGCGTCGCGTTCTTCCGCCCCCTGTTCGCCGGGGCCCGGCGGCCCGCCGCGCTGGACGGCCCCTGGGACGAGTGGGCGGTCCTGGCCACCGGGGCGGGCCTGCCGGCAGATGATCCCCGCGCGCTGATCATCCGGCACGAACTCCCCGACGGCCGGGTCTTCGCCTCGCTCTCGGTCACCCTGCTCGCCTTCTCCGCCGGCGGGATCCGCTACGACTTCACCGGTGATCCCGGTGACCCGCGGGCGTTCCACCGGGTCCTGCCGGAATGAGCAGGCCGGTCCCGGTGGTTGTGATGGACGCCCCGAATCCACCGCCCCGGGGTGATCGGGGCGGTCCGTCCCCTGGATAGGCTCACTACATGAGATCGTGGTCTGCGCCGAAGGTTCCTCGGCTCCCTGGTGCTGGTGCTCCGCTGCGGTTGTTCGACACCGCCGCCGGAGAGGTCGTCCCCACGCAGCCGGGGCCCGTCGCGCGGATGTACGTCTGCGGCATCACGCCCTACGACGCCACCCATCTGGGCCATGCCAACACCTACCTCGCCTTCGACCTGGTCAACCGGGCCTGGCGGGACGCCGGCCACGAGGTCCACTACACCCAGAACGCCACCGACGTCGACGACCCGCTCCTGGAGCGCGCCGGGCAGACCGGTCAGGACTGGCAGGAGCTCGCCGAGCGCGAGATCGAGCTGTTCCGCACCGACATGGAGGCGCTGCGGATCCTCCCGCCCCGGGAGTACGTCGGCGTCACCGAGTCGATCGACCAGGTCGCCGAGCTGATCGTGAACCTGCGCGACAAGGGCGCCACCTACGAGCTCGACGGCGACGTCTACTTCGACGTCGCCGCGGCTCCCAAGTTCGGCGCGGTCTCCGGCTACCCGGAGGAGCTGATGCTCACCCTGTTCGGCGAGCGCGGCGGCGACCCCGGGCGGGACGGCAAGAAGCATCCGCTCGACTGGCTGCTGTGGCGCGCCGAGCGTCCGGGGGAGCCGTCCTGGCCCTCCCCGTTCGGCCGGGGACGGCCCGGCTGGCACATCGAGTGCACCGCGATCGCGCTGGCCAACCTCGGCACCGGCTTCGACGTCGCGGGCGGCGGCTCCGACCTCATCTTCCCGCACCACGAGTGCGGCGCCCACGAGGGCCACGTCGCGGCGGGGGAGTGGCCCTTCGCCAGGGCCTACGTCCACGCGGGCATGGTCGCCCTCGACGGCGAGAAGATGTCCAAGTCCCGGGGCAACCTCGTCTTCGTCTCCCGGCTCCGCCAGGAGATCGACCCCATGGCCGTCAGGCTGGCCCTGCTGGCGCACCACTACCGGGACGACTGGGAGTGGACCGCCGACCAGTCGGCCTCCGCCGAGGTACGGCTGGCACGCTGGCGTTCGGCCGCGGGCCTGGAGGCCGGGCCCCGGGCGGATGCGGTGCTCGCCGACGTCCGCGCCCGGATCTCCGACGACCTGGACGCCCCCGGGGCGCTGGCCGTCATCGACGGCTGGGCGGAGCGGGCGCTCTCGCAGGGCGGCACCGACCCGCAGGCGCCCGCGCTCGTCAGGGACGTGGTGGACGCGCTGCTCGGAGTCCGTCTCTAGAGCCGCCCGTAGGCTCGCTCCGGTCTCGCGGAACCGGGACCGGAGCGAGCCGGGAGCGCGTCCGGAGCCCGCCCGGCGGGATCCGGGCGCGCGCCCGGTGGCTCGGACACGGAGGAGCCGGAGAAGCACTGAGCCCCGTACCGCTGGAGCGGTACGGGGCTCAGGTGAAGCTGCTAACGACGTCAGATGGGCTGAACCTGCTCAGCCTGGGGGCCCTTCTGGCCCTGGGTCGTGACGAAGCTGACCCGCTGGTTCTCCTCCAGGCTGCGGTAGCCGCTGGAGTTGATAGCCGAGTAGTGCACGAAAACATCGGCGCTACCGTCGTCCGGAGCGATGAATCCGAAGCCCTTTTCGGCGTTGAACCACTTAACGGTGCCTTCAGACAAAACTACTTCTCCTCATTGGGAGCCTCACCGAAACGCCAGGTCGGCGCACCGGGGCTGCACTGCGGACCCTACCATGCATCCGCGGAGACCATCCGGAGAAAGCTGGAACGCCCGCTGTCGACGGACTTCTCAAACACTTGCGGTGACAAGCTACCTGAAAACTGCGACGGCAACCTCTTCAATCTACCGGATGCCGGAGCGCCTGGCAAACATCCGCGGGCGCGCCCTTTCCGGATCGTCCGCCGCATCGAGGGCCGTGCGCCGCGAAGAGGGAGCAAACAGTATGCGGACTCTACCCAACAATTGGGATGAAACGCTCAAAATGGGACATTCTTCAGGAAGCGTTCACGATCCTCTGCGGGGAGCCGGTCGGCGAAGAGCACGCCGTCGAGGTGGTCGGCCTCGTGCTGGAGCACCCGGGCGAGCATGCCGAGCGCGCGGACGGTGACGGGCTTGCCGAACATGTCGCGGCCCCGCGCGGTCACCATGTAGGAGCGCTCCAGCGGCCACCACAGCCCGGGTGCGGACAGGCAGGCCTCGTCGGCCGTGACCTTCCGCTCGGACAGCTCCAGCCGCGGGTTGACGAGGTGGCCGGACCGGCCGTCGAGCTCGTAGACGAGGACCCGGAGCGGGACGCCGATCTGGGGGGCGGCGAGGCCGGCGCGGCCCGCGCCCGCCCGCAGGGTCAGCTGGAGGGACCTGACGAGCCTGCGCAGCTCGCGGTCGAACGTGGTCACCGGATCGGTCACGGTCCGTAGCGCAGGGTCGCTGAACATGCGGATCGGCTGGACGGTCACGCGCACTCCCCGAGGCGGCTGGTCGATGTGCCTACGATTCCCGGTATCGCCGATTTCCAATCCAACCTGGGGATCCGGTCATGTTTCCGCAGTGTTGCGGACGTGCGACGTGTGCATTGCACATTTCAGCGGTTAGCCACATGTAACCGGTGCACCATCACACAACGTGAATGTGCGTAACGCCTCACTCCTACATTTCAGGACCGGATTCCCCGAAAACCTGAGCAGGAGGAACGATGGCGAAGCGCTGGATCACCGAATGGCGCCCCGACGACCCCGGTTTCTGGGAGCACGACGGGAAGAGGGTCGCCCGGCGGAACCTGGTCTTCTCCGTCTTCGCCGAGCACCTCGGCTTCACCGTCTGGACGGTGTGGAGCATCGTGGCGGTCAAGCTCGGCTCCTACGAGTTCTCCACCGACCAGCTCTTCTGGATCGTCTCCCTGCCGAACCTGGTCGGCTCGGCGCTGCGCATCCCCTACACCTTCGGCCCGGCGAAGTTCGGCGGCCGGAACTTCACGGTGGCGAGCGCGCTGCTCCTGCTCGTCCCGGCGGCGCTGCTGGCCGTCGCGGTGAGCGACCCCGCCACGCCGTACTGGGTGTTCCTGGCCATCGCGGCCACCGCGGGCCTGGGCGGCGGGAACTTCGCCTCCAGCATGGCCAACATCACCTACTTCTACCCGCAGGCCAAGCAGGGCTCGGCGCTCGGCCTCAACGCCGCGGGCGGCAACATCGGCGTCAGCTCCGTGCAGCTGTTCATGCCGCTGGTCATCGGCGCGTTCGGGCTGGCCGCCGCCGGACTGTTCTGGATCCCGTTCATCCTGGCCGCCGCGGCCGGCGCCTACTTCTTCATGGACAACCTGACCGTGGCCAAGGCCGACCCCAGGGCGCAGCTGAAGATCGCCGGACGGGCCCAGACCTGGATCATGGCGGTCCTCTACATCGGCACCTTCGGCTCCTTCATCGGCTACTCCACCGCCTTCCCCCTCCTCATCAACAGCCAGTTCCCCGAGCAGGCCTCCCTGGTCACGCTGGCCTTCCTCGGTCCGCTGGTGGGCTCGCTGATCCGCCCCGCGGGCGGCTGGCTCGCCGACCGGATCGGCGGCTCGCGGGTGACGCTGGTCAACTTCGGCGCGATGGCCGGCGCGGTGGCCCTGGTCTGGCAGGGCCTGGTCCAGCAGAGCTTCGCCCTGTTCTTCTGCTCCTACATGCTGCTGATCGCCACCACCGGCGTCGGCAACGGCTCCACCTACCGGATGATCCCGGCGATCTTCCGGGCCAAGGCCACGGCCGGGATCCGCGCCGGCACGCCCGCCCACGAGGCGGCGCTGGCGGTCGGCAAGCGCGACGCCTCGGCCGCGGTCGGGCTCATCTCCGCGATCGGCGCGTTCGGCGGGTTCTTCATCAACCGCGGGTTCGGCAGCTCCATCGCCGCCACCGGGGGAGCGGGCGCCGCGCTGGCCTCCTTCGCCGGCTTCTACGTCCTGTGCGCGTTCATCACCTGGGCCTGCTACCTGCGGACCGCCGGCCGGGTGCCGAGCCTGGCGGCCGCCCGCGTCTGACCGCCGCCGCTCACGTCGGCTCACATCGGGGTGAAGGCGAACGTGAACACGGTTAGAGGCTTGTAGCACAGCGGTAACAGGAGGGACCCAGCGGTGAAACCGCTCGAAAGCACCATCGGACGCATGCCGATCTCACTTCCCGTCGCAGCGCCTGTGAAGGCGCCGGTGGCGACGCACTGCCCCTACTGCGCCCTGCAGTGCGGCATGAACGTCGCCGCCGGCGGCGACGCCGGGACCGGGAACGGCACGGTGGCGATCACCCCGCGGCAGGACATCCCGGCCAACGCCGGGGGCCTCTGCCAGAAGGGCTGGACCGCCGGCGAGCTCCTCACCGGCGGTGTACGGCTCACCACCCCGCTCCTGCACGGCGAGCCGGTCGGCTGGGACGAGGCGCTCGACTTCGTCGCCGGCCGGATCCGCGCGCTGCAGGCCGAGCACGGCCCCGACGGCGTGGCCGTGTTCGGCGGGGGCGGCCTCACCAACGAGAAGGCCTACCTGCTGGGCAAGTTCGCCCGGGTGGCGCTGCGGACCAGCCAGATCGACTACAACGGCCGGTTCTGCATGTCCTCGGCGGCCGCCGCGTCGATGAGGGCCTTCGGCATGGACCGCGGGCTGCCCTTCCCGATCACCGACCTGGCCGGGGCCGACGCGGTGCTGCTGGCCGGCGGCAACATGGCCGAGACCATGCCGCCGTTCGTCCGCCACCTGACCGCGATGCGGGACCGGGGCGGCCGCCTGATCGTCATCGACCCCCGCCTCACCGCGACCGCCCGCATGGCCGACCTGCACCTGCAGCCCACCCCCGGCACGGACCTGGCGCTCGCCCTCGGCCTGCTCCACCTCGTGGTCACCGAGGGCCGCGTGGACGAGGACTACGTGGCCGAGCGCACGAACGGCTTCGAGGCGGTGGCCACCTCCGTGGCGGCCTGGTGGCCGGAGCGGGTGGAGCGGATCACCGGGGTCCCGGTCGCGCAGATGCGCCTGGCCGTGGAGATCCTCGGCGACGCGGACCGCGCGGCGATCCTCACCGGGCGCGGCGCCGAGCAGCACGCCAAGGGCACCGACACGGTGACCGCCTTCATCAACCTGGCCCTGGCCCTCGGGCTGCCCGGCCGGCCCGGCTCCGGCTACGGCTGCGTGACCGGCCAGGGCAACGGGCAGGGCGGCCGCGAGCACGGGCAGAAGGCCGACCAGCTCCCCGGCTACCGGAAGATCGACGACCCCGCCGCCCGCGCGCACGTCGCCCGCGTCTGGGGCGTCGACCCCGGCGAGATCCCCGGCCCCGGCCGCTCGGCCTACGAGCTGCTCGACGCCCTCGGCACGGCCGGCGGCCCGCGCGCGCTGCTGCTGTTCGGCTCCAACCCGGTGGTCTCCGCGCCCCGCTCCGGGCACGTCACCGAGCGGCTGAAGGGCCTGGACCTGCTGGTGGTCTCCGACCTCGTCATGTCGGAGACCGCCGCCCTGGCCGACGTGGTGCTCCCCACCACCCAATGGGCAGAGGAGGAGGGCACGATGACCAACCTGGAGGGACGGGTCCTGCTCCGCCGCCGGGCGGTCGCCGCGCCGGAGGGGGTCCGCAGCGACCTGGAGGTCCTGCGGGGCCTGGCCGTACGGCTGGCCGGGCCGGACGCGGACGGGCCGCGGGGGGCCGCGGGGTTCCCGACCGACCCGCGCGAGGTCTTCGACGAGCTGCGCCGCGCGAGCGCCGGCGGGATCGCCGACTACGCGGGCATCACCTACGAGCGGATCGCCGCCGAGACCGGCGTCTTCTGGCCCTGCCCGGACACCGGCCACCCCGGCACGCCGCGGCCCTTCCTGGACGGCTTCGCCACCCCCGACGGCCGCGCCCGGTTCGTCCCGGTCGAGCACCGCCCGCCGGGGGAGGACGTCGACGCCGACTACCCGCTGTACCTGACGACCGGCCGGGTGCTGGCCCACTACCAGAGCGGCGCCCAGACCCGCAGGATCGCGGCGCTCAACGCGGTCGTCTCCGAGACGTTCGTGGAGATCCACCCCGACCTGGCCGAGCGCCTGGAGGTGTCACCCGGCGAGATGCTGCGGGTGGTCAGCCGCCGGGGCGAGACCGAGGGCGCGGCCAGGATCAACCCGGCGATCCGCGCCGACACCGTGTTCATGCCGTTCCACTGGATCGGAGCCAACGTGCTGACCAATCCCGAACTCGACCCCGTGTCGAGGATGCCGGAGTTCAAAGTGTGCGCCGTGAGAGTGGAGCGTGTCGGATGACCCGGCTGGTGGTGGTGGGCAACGGGATGGCCGGTTCCCGCCTGGTGAACGAGGTCCGCGCCCGTGACAAGGACATGAAGGTGACCGTCTTCGGCGCCGAGGACTGGCAGCCGTACAACCGGGTGCTGCTGTCGAACGTGGTGGCCGGGACCATGCTCCCGGACCAGGTGCGGCTGCTGGACCCGTCCTGGTACGCCGACCACGGGGTGACGGCCATGCCGGGCGTCGCGGTGACGGCGATCGACCGGGAGGCGCAGGCGGTCGTCACCGCCGACGGCGGGCGGGAGCCGTACGACGTCCTGGTGCTGGCGACCGGGAGCGAGGCCGTGGTGCCGCCGGTGCCCGGCGCGGAGCGGGCCGTCACCTTCCGGACGCTGGACGACTGCCAGACGATCCTGGAGGCCGCCGCCACGGCGCGCGGCGCGGTGGTGGTCGGCGGCGGGCTGCTGGGCATCGAGGCGGCCCGGGGGCTGGCCGGGCGCGGGCTGCCGGTGACGCTGCTCCACCTGGCCGGGCACCTGATGGAGCGCCAGCTCGACGCCGAGGCGGGACTGCTGCTCCAGGAGACGCTGACGGAGCTGGGCGTGCGGATCCGGACCGGCGTCGTGGTGGAGGAGATCGAGGAGCACGGCGTACGGCTGGCCGGCGGCGAGACGGTCGACGCCGACCTGGTGGTGCTCGCCTGCGGAGTCCGCCCGGTGACCGCCCTGGCCAGGGACGCGGGCCTGGAGGTGGCGCGCGGGATCGTCGTGGACGCCGAGATGCGCACCGACGACCCGTCGATCTTCGCGATCGGCGAGTGCGCCGAGCACGAGGGCATGGTCTACGGGCTCGTCGCCCCCGCCTGGGAGCAGGCGGCTGTCGTCGCCGACCTGGTGACCGGCGCCGACAAGACGGCGCGCTACCGGGGGTCGCGGCTGGTGACCCGGCTGAAGGCCAAGAGCGTCGAGCTGGCGGCGATGGGCGAGACCCACGTGGACGAGGACTCCGACCGCGCGACGGAGGTGGTGCGGTTCAGCCATCGGGCCCGCGGCACCTACCGCAAGCTCGTCATCCGCGACGGCCGGCTGGTCGGGGCGATCCTGCTCGGTGAGACGGCGGCGGTGGGCACGCTCACCCAGCTCTTCGACCGGGGCGCGCCGGTCCCCGGCGACCGGGCGGGGCTGCTCTTCCCCGGCCTGAGCGGCACGCCGGTGGCCGACAGCCCGGTGCGGATGCCGGACGCGGCCAAGGTGTGCCAGTGCAACAACGTGACCAAGGGCCAGATCCGGGCCTGCTGGGAGTCCGGGGCCCGCGACGTGGAGGCCGTGGCGGCCGCCACGCGGGCCACGACCGGCTGCGGCGGCTGCCGCGACGCGGTCGAGGGCATCGTCGGCTGGCTGTGCGAGCAGGAAGGGGTCTCGGCGTGACGAACACGGCGGAAGGAAGGGGCGCGCAGATGACGCGGCTGGTAGTGGTGGGACACGGGCCGACGGCCTACCGGCTGGTCGAGACGCTGACCGACCGCGGCTTCGGCGGGCGGATCACGATCCTGGGAGAGGAGCCCCGGCCCGCCTACGACCGGGTGGCGCTGACCTCCTACCTGGCCGGCAGGAGCGCCGAGGACCTCACCTACCCGGTGCCCGACGGCGTCGTGCTCCGGCTCGGCTCGGCGGTCACCGCGATCGACCGGGACGGCCGGACCGTGACGACGGCCGACGGGCACGCCGAGCCGTACGACGTGCTGGTGCTGGCCACCGGCTCCAGCCCGTTCGTGCCGCCGGTGCCCGGCAAGGACTTGGACGGTTGCTTCGTCTACCGCACCCTCGACGACCTGGACGCGATCCGGGAGGCGTCGGCGGGCGCCACGGCCGGCGTGGTGATCGGCGGCGGGCTGCTCGGCCTGGAGGCCGCCGACGCGCTGCGCGGGCTGGGCCTCGAGACGCACGTCGTGGAGATGGGCGGCTGGCTCATGCCCCGCCAGGTCGACGAGGGCGGCGGCGCGGTGCTGCGCGGCCACATCGAGTCGCTCGGCCTGGGCGTGCACACCGGCGCCGGGGTGAAGGAGATCGCCGCCGACGACGCCGGGCGCGTCACCGGACTGGTCAAGCCGGACGGCGAGACGATCGAGGCGCAGGTCGTGGTCTTCTCGGCCGGCGTGCGCCCCCGCGACGAGCTGGCCCGCGCCGGCGGCCTGGCGGTCGGCGAGCGCGGCGGCATCGCCGTCGACGACGGCATGCGCACCAGCGACCCGGCGATCTACGCGATCGGCGAGTGCGCGCTGCACCAGGGCATGGTCTACGGCCTGGTCGGGCCGTGCTTCACCATGGCGGAGGTCGCCGCGGACCGTATCCTCGGCGGCGAGGCGGCCTTCACCCCCGCGGACATGTCGACCAAGCTCAAGCTGCTCGGCGTGGAGGTCGCCCAGTTCGGCGCGATGGACGGCGCGCTCGACGTGACCTTCATGGACCCGGTCACCGGCGTCTACCAGAAGCTGTTCGTCAGCGACGACGCCCGCACCCTGCTCGGCGGGATCTGCGTCGGCGACGCCACGCCGTACAACACGCTCAAGCCCTTCGTCGGCCGCGAACTGCCGGGCTCGCCGAGCGAGCTGCTGTTCACCGGCGGCCCGGCGAACATGGAGCTGCCCGCCGAGGCGGTGGTCTGCTCCTGCAACAACGTCACCCACGGCCAGATCTGCTCGGCCATCGCGGACAAGGAGCTGACCGACGTCGCGGGGATCAAGGACTGCACCCGCGCCGGCACCACCTGCGGCAGCTGCGTCCCGATGCTCAAGCAGATCCTGGTCAAGTCCGGCGTCGAGGTCTCCAAGGCCCTGTGCGAGCACTTCACCTACAGCCGGGCCGAGCTGTTCGACATCGTGCGGGTACGCGGCATCACGACGTTCTCCCAGCTCATCGCCGAGCACGGCACCGGACGCGGCTGCGACATCTGCAAGCCCGTCGTCGCCTCCATCCTCGCCTCGCTCGGCAACGGCCACATCCTCGACGGCGAGCAGGCCGCGCTGCAGGACACCAACGACCGCTACCTGGCCAACATCCAGCGCAACGGCACCTACTCGGTCGTGCCGCGCATCCCCGGCGGGGAGATCACCCCCGACAAGCTCATCGTGATCGGCGAGGTCGCCCGCGACTTCGGCCTCTACACGAAGATCACCGGCGGGCAGCGGATCGACCTGTTCGGCGCGCGCGTCGAGCAGCTCCCGCTGATCTGGAAGCGCCTGGTCGACGCCGGCTTCGAGTCCGGCCACGCGTACGGCAAGGCGCTGCGCACGGTCAAGTCCTGCGTCGGTTCCACCTGGTGCCGGTACGGCGTGCAGGACTCCGTCGGCCTGGCCATCGCGCTGGAGCTGCGCTACCGGGGGCTGCGCTCGCCGCACAAGCTGAAGTCGGCCGTCTCCGGCTGCGCCCGCGAGTGCGCCGAGGCGCGCGGCAAGGACTTCGGCATCATCGCCACCGAGCTGGGCTGGAACCTCTACGTCGGCGGCAACGGCGGCTTCACCCCGCGGCACGCCGACCTGTTCGCCTCGGACCTGTCCACCGACGAGCTGATCCGGGTCATCGACCGCTTCCTGATGTTCTACATCCGCACCGCCGACCGGCTCCAGCGCACCTCGGTCTGGCTGGAGAACCAGGGCCTCGACTACGTCAAGGAGGTCGTGCTGGAGGACTCGCTGGGCATCTGCGCCGAACTGGACGCGCAGATGGAGCGGCACGTGGCCGGCTACGCCGACGAGTGGCGCGCGGTCCTGGACGACCCTGAGCGGATGCGGCGCTTCGTCTCCTTCGTCAACGCGCCCGGCACCCCGGACCCGTCGATCGCCTTCGCCCCGGAGCGGGACCAGGTCAAGCCGGTCCTGATCCCGCTGGAGGCGGTCCGATCCTGACCACCGCGACCCTCGACCACGCACCGACCCTCGACCACGCACCGACCCTCGACCTCACACCGACGGAGAAGAAGGAGGGGTTTCCCCGATGACCATCCTGCGCGAGAACCTGGACACCGCCCTGGAGACCGCCGGCTGGACCGCGGTCTGCGCCTACACCGACCTGCTGCCCGAGGAGGGCGTGTGCGTCCTGGTGGACGGGCAGCAGATCGCGGTGTTCCGCACCTTCGACGGCGACCTGTACGCGACCGGCAACCTCGACCCGTTCAGCGGGGCCTGGGTCCTGTCGCGGGGGATCGTCGGGACGCGCGGCGCGGAGCCGACCGTGGCCTCCCCCATGCACAAGCAGGTCTTCTCGCTGGTGACCGGGCGCTGCCTGGACGACCCGGCGACGGCCGTACCGACCTATCCGGTCCGCCTGTCCGGCGGCGCGGTGGAGGTGAGAGTCCCTTGAGCTCCCCGGCTCCCCTGATCCCGTCACCGGTCTCCTCGCCGCTCTCCTCGCCGGTCTCCCCGTCGGGGTCCCCGGAGACGGAGCCCGACGCGCTGGCCGGATTCACCATCGGGGTCACCGCCACCCGGCGGCGCGAGGAGTTCTGCGCGCTGCTGGAACGGCGGGGCGCCCGGGTCGTGCAGGCCCCGGCGATCCGGCTGGTGCCGCTGGCCGAGGACGCGGACCTGCTGGCCGCGACCCGGGCCGTCCTGGCGGGCCCGATCGACGACGTGGTGATCACCACGGGGGTCGGCTTCCGCGGCTGGACGGCCGCCGCCGAGGGGTGGGGGCTGTCGGGGGAGCTGTCGGCGCACCTGACCGCCGCCCGGCTGCTGACCCGGGGCCCCAAGGCCCGCGGCGCGGTCCGGGCGGCGGGGCTGAACGACCACTGGACGCCGGCCACCGAGTCGTGCGAGGAGGTCAAGCAGCACCTGCTCGCCCAGGACCTGCGGGGCCGGCGCATCGCGGTGCAGCTGCACGGGGAGCCGCTGACCGGTTTCACGGCAGCGCTGCGCGAGGCGGGGGCCGAGGTCATCGAGGTGCCGGTCTACCGGTGGCTGCCCTACCGCGACCCGTCGCCGCTGCGCCGCCTGATCAGCCAGGCGGTCTCCGGCGGGGTGGACGCGGTGGCCTTCACCAGCGCCCCGGCGGTCCTGGCCATGCTCGGCGCGGCCCGCGCGGACGGGCTGGAGGAGGCGCTGCTGGCGGCGTTCGCCGGCCGGGTCGCCGCCGCCTGCGTGGGGCCGGTCACCGCCGCGCCGCTGGAGGCGCGCGGGGTGCCCGTGGTGCAGCCCGAGCGCGCCCGCCTCGGCGCGCTGGCCCGCACGCTCGCCACGCACCTGCCCGCCCGCGGCGTCACCCGGCTGGTCGCGGGCGGCCACGGGCTGGAGATCCGCGGCCACGCCGTCGTCGTCGACGGCGAGCTCAAGCCGCTGCCGCCCGCCCCGATGGCGGTGCTCAAGCGCCTGGCCGACAAGCCCGGCCACGTGGTGGCCCGCTCGGAGCTGCGGACCGTCCTGCCCGGCGGCCCGTCCCGCGACTCGGCCGAGCACGCCGTGGAGATGGCGATCACCCGCCTGCGGCGCGCCCTGGGACCGGCGGGCATCGTCGAGACGGTCGTCAAGCGCGGCTACCGCCTGGCGTGCGAACGCGGCGAGGTCGCGTGACGACGCTCGTCCTGACCGCCCACGGGACGCGCAGCGCCGCGGGGGAGGAGACGCTCGCGGGCCTGCGCGACCTGGTACGGCGGGCCCGCCCTGGACGGCGGGTGGAGCTCGCCTTCCTGGAGATCAGCTCGCCCCTGCTCGCCGACGTGCTGCCGGGTCTGCCCGGCCCCGTGGTGGTGGTCCCCCTGCTGCTGGCCGGCGGCTACCACGTGCACATCGACCTGCCGGCGGTGGTCGCCGCCGCGCGGCCGGACGCGACGGTGGCCGCCCCGCTCGGGCCGCACCCGCTGCTGACCGCGGTGCTGGCCCGGAGGCTGGCCGCCGCGGGCCTGCGGCACACCGACGCGGTGGTGCTGGGCGCGGCCGGGTCCTCCGACCCGGCGGCGCTGGACGACGTGCGCGCGGCGGCGCGGCTGCTGTCGGCCCGGCTGTCGCGCCCGGTGCGGGCCGCGTTCGCCTCGGCGGGCAGTCCGACGGCGGCCGAGGCGCTGGAGGAGCTCAGGGCGACGCCCGCGCCCCGGATCGCGCTCGCCTCGTATCTCCTGGCCCCCGGCTTCTTCCAGAACCGCCTGGAGGCTCTCGGCGCCGACCTGGTCGGCGCCCCCCTGGGGGCGGACCCCGATCTGGCGGAGCTGGTGTGGCGCCGCTTCGATCAGGCCGCGTGGGACTCCAGCCTCAGCTCCCGGATGATCTCCTCGGCGCTCTCGTCCCGCGAGGGCACGAAGTCGGTGCCGACGAAGAGCTCGTAGTAGGCGTGCCGGAAGCACCCGGCGAGCAGCAGCCGGGCGGTGGCCACCGGGTCCACCTGCGGTGAGACGCGGCCGGCGCGCTGCTCCGCCGCGAGGTAGTCGGTCAGCGGCACGACCTCCGACATCGGGCTGAGCCGGGTGTCCTTCATGGCCTCGCGGAACCGGACGGTGACCGAGGGGGAGGTGAAGGCGGGCAGGGCCACCGACTGGACCTCCGCGTAGTAGTCGATGCCCGCCCGGGCGATGGGCAGCAGGTTGTCGGCGACGCGGCCCTTGCCGACCAGGTGCATCAGGTCGTCGAGGATCTTCAGCCAGACCGGGAGCCTGTCCTGGAGCAGGGCGAGGAACAGGTCCACCGACTGCCCGGGAGCGGCGGGACCCCCCGCCCCCGGGTGGGGGAGGGCGTTCTCGCCGTCCTGGCGTTTCATGAACGTGCCCATCTCGAGAACGCGGCGCCGCGTGTCCTGTGCTTTCTGGTACGGGTCGAGCCGGGGAGTCGCCATGGTTGCCCTTACGTGCGCAGTCACAGGGACAAGGTTCGGCGTGGGGGTGACGCCATCGGCCGGTGTTTGCCGAGCCGTGTTTCTCCTGGTTGTGCAATCGTTGCAAGTCTGCGATCTCCGCCGGGTGCGTTCCGGCGGGAATCCGGTGAGGACTGATTATTACCCGAAATCAGTGAGAAATGGGGTAAATAGCAGTAACTCTGCGCTGTGTGTCTCAGCGGTCTCCGTCACGGCCGCTTGTCTCAGCCGTCTCCGTCGCGATCCCGGCGGCGCAGGTAGCGCTCGAACTCCGCGGCGATGGCGTCGCCGCTCGCCTCCGGCAGCTCGGTGGCGTCCTTGCGCTCCTCCAGCTCCCGGACGTACTCGGCGACCTCGGTGTCCTGGGCGGCCAGCTCGTCCACGCCGTGCTCCCAGGCCCTGGCCTCCTCGGCCAGCTCGCCCAGGGGGATCGGGACGTCGAGCAGGTCCTCCATCCGGCTCAGCAGCGCCAGGGTCGCCTTGGGGTTGGGCGGCTGGGCGACGTAGTGCGGGACCGAGGCCCACAGGGAGATGGCGGGCAGCCCCGCGGCGCCCAGGGCGTGCTGCAGGACGCCGACGATGCCGGTCGGGCCCTCGTAGCGGCTCAGCTCCAGGTTGATCGCCCGGGCCAGCCCCTCGTCGGTGGCCGAGCCGACGATCGGCACCGGCCGGGTGTGCGGCGAGTCGTTGAGCAGCGCGCCGAGCAGCACCGCCAGCTCGACGCCCACCGCGCGGCAGACGCCGACGATCTCGTCGCAGAACGAGCGCCAGCGCATGTTGGGCTCGATGCCCCGCAGCAGGACCACGTCGCGGGCGGAACCGGGCGGCCGGGCCACCGACAGCTTCGTGGTCGGCCAGGTGAGCGACCTGGTCAGGCCCTCGCCCATCTCGACGGTGGGCCGGGTGACCTGGAAGTCGTAGTAGTCCTCGGGGTCGAAGGAGACCAGCTCGGTGGCCTTCCACTCGGTCTCGAGGTGCGCGATCACTCCGCTCGAGGCCTCGCCCGCGTCGTTCCACCCCTCGAACGCGGCGATCAGCACCGGGTCGACGAGCTCGGGCAACCCCTCGAGTTCGATCACGCGCCGCCTCCTTGTCCCGCCTCGTTTCCTCCGGCTAAGCCTATGCGCTCAAGGCGGTCCCGCGTCACCTCCCGGAGGTGGTGCGGACGATCAGCACGTCGCACTCGGCCCGCTGCGAGACGCTCGACGGCACCGAGCCGAGCAGCCGCCCGGTGAGGCTGTTGAGCCCCCGGTTGCCGACGACCAGCAGGTCGGCGCGGAGCCGGTCGGCCAGGGAGACCAGCACGTCGACCGGGTCGCCCTCCTCGGCGGCCAGCTCGATCACCGGGGCGCCCGCGGCGACCGCGTGCTCGCGGGCGGCCCGCAGCGCGTCCTCGGCCGGGGTGGAGCCGCTCACCTTGTAGGACAGCTCGCCGAGCAGGTCGGCGGCCGCGCTGCGGTCGCGCTCGCGCATGGGGAGGTAGGCGCAGGCCAGCACGAGGGTGGCGCCGGTCGCGGCGGCCAGGGAGGCGGCGGCGGAGACGGCGCGGAAGGAGGAGGGGGAGCCGTCGGTGCCGACGACGACGGTGCGGTAGGCCACCGGAATGACACCTCTCGTAACAGGACGGGGGTAATTGGACGGAAAGTGCAATTGCCACCGTGAACGATAGCCGCCGCGCGGTTCCCAGTAAGCTTCCGCCTATGACAAACGCACCGTCCTTCCGTGACGTCCTGGCCGAGCGCGTGATGGTCGCCGACGGGGCCATGGGAACGATGCTGCAGGCCCACGACGTCACCCTCGACGACTTCGAGGGCCACGAGGGCTGCAACGAGGTGCTCAACGCCACCCGCCCCGACATCGTCCGGGCCGTGCACGACGCCTACTTCGAGGTCGGCGTCGACTGCGTGGAGACCAACACCTTCGGCGCCAACCTCGCCGCGCTCGGCGAGTACGACATCGCCGACCGCGTCTTCGCCTACTCCGAGGCCGGCGCCCGCGTCGCCCGCGAGGCCGCCGACCACTGGTCCACCCCGGACCACCCCCGCTTCGTGCTCGGCTCCATCGGACCCGGCACCAAGCTGCCCACCCTCGGGCACAAGCCGTACGGCGAGCTCCGCGACGCCTACTACGACAACGCCGCCGGCCTGGTCTCCGGCGGCGCCGACGCGCTGATCATCGAGACCTCCCAGGACCTGCTCCAGGTCAAGGCCGCCGTCACCGGCGCCAGGAGGGCCATCGCCGACGCGGGCCGCGACGTGCCGATCATCGCCCAGGTCACCATCGAGACCAACGGCGCGATGCTGCTCGGCTCGGAGATCGGCGCGGCGCTCACCGCGATCGAGCCCCTCGGCGTCGACGTCATCGGCCTCAACTGCGCCACCGGCCCCGCCGAGATGAGCGAGCACCTGCGCTACCTGGCCCGCCACGCGCGGGTGCGCCTGTCGTGCATGCCCAACGCCGGGCTGCCCGTGCTGACCTCCGACGGCGCCTACTACCCGCTCAGCCCGGACGAGCTGGCCGACGCGCACGACACCTTCACCCGCACCTACGGCCTGTCGATCGTCGGCGGCTGCTGCGGCACCACCCCCGAGCACCTGCGCAAGGTCGTCGAGCGCGTCCGGGGCCGCGAGACCGCCGCCCGCCGCCCGCACCCCGAGGCCGGCGCCTCCTCGCTCTACCAGCACGTCCCCTTCCGCCAGGACACCTCCTACCTGGCCGTCGGCGAGCGGACCAACGCCAACGGCTCCAAGGCGTTCCGCGAGGCGATGCTCGCCGGCAACTGGGAGGAGTGCGTCGAGATCGCCCGGGCCCAGGCCCGCGACGGCGCCCACATGCTCGACCTGTGCGTCGACTACGTCGGCCGCGACGGCACCCAGGACATGCGGGAGCTGGCCTTCCGCTTCGCCACCGCCTCCACGCTGCCGATCATGCTCGACTCCACCGAGCCCGCCGTGCTGGAGGCCGGCCTGGAGATGCTCGGCGGCCGGGCGATCCTCAACTCGGTCAACTACGAGGACGGCGACGGCCCGAACTCCCGCTTCACCAGGATCATGAAGCTGGCCCGGGAGCACGGCGCCGCCGTGGTCGCCCTGACCATCGACGAGGAGGGCCAGGCCCGCACCGCCGCGGACAAGGTGCGCATCGCGACCCGCCTCATCGAGGACCTGACGGGCAACTGGGGGATGAGGGTCGAGGACATCGTCGTCGACGCCCTCACCTTCCCGATCGCCACCGGCCAGGAGGAGACGCGGCGCGACGGACTGGAGACCATCGAGGCCATCGCCGAGCTCAAGCGGCGCTACCCGGCCGTGCAGACGATCCTGGGCCTGTCCAACATCTCCTTCGGCCTCAACCCGGCCGCCCGCGTGGTGCTCAACTCGGTCTTCCTCAACGAGTGCGTCAACGCCGGGCTGGACTCGGCCATCGTGCACGCCTCCAAGATCCTGCCGATGGCCCGCATCCCCGAGGAGCAGCGCCAGGTCGCGCTGGACATGGTCTACGACCGCCGCCGCGAGGGCTACGACCCGCTGCAGCGCTTCATGGAGCTGTTCGAGGGCGTCGACAGCGCCGCCACCGCCCTGTCCCGGGCCGAGGAGCTGGCCGCGCTGCCGCTGTGGGAGCGGCTCAAGCGGCGCATCATCGACGGCGAGAAGAAGGGCCTGGAGGCCGACCTGGACGAGGCGCTCGCCCAGCGCCCGGCCCTGGAGATCGTCAACGACGTGCTGCTGGACGGCATGAAGACGGTCGGCGAGCTGTTCGGCTCCGGCCAGATGCAGCTGCCGTTCGTGCTCCAGTCGGCCGAGGTCATGAAGACCGCCGTGGCCTACCTGGAGCCGCACATGGAGCGGGTCGAGGGCGAGACCAAGGGCCGCATCGTGCTGGCGACCGTCAAGGGCGACGTGCACGACATCGGCAAGAACCTGGTGGACATCATCCTGTCCAACAACGGCTACGAGGTCGTCAACCTCGGCATCAAGCAGCCGGTCTCGGCGATCCTGGAGGCCGCCGAGGAGTCCGGGGCCGACGTCGTCGGCATGTCCGGCCTCCTGGTGAAGTCCACGGTCATCATGAAGGAGAACCTCGAGGAGATGAACTCCCGGGGCATCGCCGGCAAGTACCCCGTGCTGCTCGGCGGCGCCGCGCTGACCCGCGCCTACGTCGAGCAGGACCTCGCCGAGCTGTTCGAGGGCGAGGTCCGCTACGCCCGCGACGCCTTCGAGGGCCTGCGCCTGATGGACGCCTTCATGGCGGTCAAGCGCGGGGTGGAGGGCGCCAGCCTGCCGCCGCTGCGCGAGCGCCGGGTCAAGACCGGGGCGACGCTGGCCCGCACCCCGGTGGAGGAGCTGCCCGCCCGTTCCGACGTGGCCGCCGACAACCCCGTCCCGGCCGCGCCGTTCCTCGGCGACCGCGTGGTCAAGGGCATCCCGCTCGCCGACTACGCCGCCTTCCTCGACGAGCGGGCGACGTTCATGGGCCAGTGGGGCCTCAAGGCCGCCCGCGGCGGCGACGGGCCGTCCTACGAGGAGCTGGTCGAGACGCAGGGCCGCCCCCGGCTGCGGATGTGGCTGGAGCGGATGCAGACCGAGGGGCTGCTGGAGGCGGCCGTGGCCTACGGCTACTTCCCGTGCGTCAGCGACGGCGACTCGCTGATCATCCTCGACGACGCCGGCAACGAGCGGACCCGGTTCACCTTCCCGCGCCAGCGCCGCGACCGGCACCTGTGCCTGTCCGACTTCTTCCGCTCCAAGGACTCCGGCGAGGTCGACGTGGTCGCCTTCCAGGTCGCCACGATGGGCGGCCGGATCTCCGAGGCCACCGCCGAGCTCTTCGCCAAGGACGCCTACCGCGACTACCTGGAGCTGCACGGCCTGTCGGTCCAGCTCACCGAGGCGCTCGCCGAATACTGGCACGCCCGGGTCCGCTCGGAGCTCGGGATCGGCGGCGACGAGTCGCTGGAGGACATGCTCAAGGTCAACGTCACCGGCTGCCGCTACTCCTTCGGCTACCCGGCCTGCCCCAACCTGGAGGACCAGGTCCAGCTCGTGGAGCTGCTCGACCCCGCGCGGATCGGCGTGAAGCTGTCGGAGGAGTTCCAGCTCCACCCCGAGCAGTCGACGTCCGCGCTGATCGTCCACCACCCCGAGGCCGGCTACTTCAACGTCTGAGAACGTCTGAGGCGGAAGGGGCACCGGGGATGGACGCGGTCCTGTTCGACATGGACGGGCTTCTCGTGGACAGCGAGAAGGTCTGGTTCCAGGTCGAGACCGAGGTGATGGCGCGGCTGGGCGGGCACTGGGGGCCGCAGGACCAGGAGCACCTGGTGGGCGGCTCCATGCCGTCCACCGTCGCCTACATGCTGAAGGTCTCCGGGTCGCCGGCCGACCCCGCGGACGTGGCGGCCTGGATGCTGGAGGGCATGGTCGGCCGCCTGTCCGGCGGGGTGGAGCTCATGCCGGGCGCCGCCGAGCTGCTGGCGGCCGTACGGCGGGCGGGGCTGCCCGCCGCCCTGGTCACCTCCTCCTCGCGGAAGATCGCCGACGCCTGCCTGCAGAGCATCGGCAGGCACCACTTCGACCAGGTGGTGACCTGCGACGACGTGGAGCGGACCAAGCCCGACCCCGAGCCCTACCTGACCGCGGCCCGGCTGCTCGGCGCGGACCCGGCCCGCTGCGTCGCGCTGGAGGACTCCCCCAACGGGGTGACCGCGGCCACCGCCGCGGGCTGCCGGGTGGTGGCGGTGCCGAGCGTGCTGCCGATCCCGCACGCGCCCGGCCGCCTGGTCGTGGAGTCCCTGCGCGAGGTCGACGTCGAGGTCCTGCGGGCGCTGTCCGAGGGCGACGAGGAGGCCCTCCCCGAGGCGCGGAGCTTCGACCCCTAAGGGATGATCCCTCCCTGAGGAGGAGGATCGCCTGCGGATTCGCGTGCCAGGATGGAAATCCGGGTACACGACGACGAGGGGGCGATCCGCCATGACATTCCACCAGATCGCATGGTTGCCGGTCTGCGCCGGGCTGACCGGCGTGGGACTGGTGCTGAGCTTCCTGCTGCTGCGCCGCAGAGGCGCCGCGGCGGGGCTGCGCGCCGCGGCCTGGTCGCTGCTGCCGCTCGCCGCCTACCTGACCGGCGCACTGCCGACCCTGTGGCAGATCGGCACGGCGGTCACCGGGTTCGTGACCGGCCTGGTGCTCAACCCCACCGTGTGGGCCGGGGTGGCGGTGGCCGGGGTCTCGGCGCTGCTCTTCCTCGTCTCGGGTTTCCTGCGAGGGCGGCGCCTGGCGACCGCGCGCAAGGCGGCTCCCGCGGCGACGCCGGCGGTCCCCGCCGCGCCGGGCGCCCCCGCGGTGCAGGGTGCCACCGCGACGCAGGGCGCCGCCGCGGTCACCCAGCCGCTGCCGAAGCGCACGCCCGCGACGGCCAAGCCGGCTCCGAAGCCCGCCGCCCAGCCCGCGGCCGACGACGACTTCTCCGACATCGAGGACATCCTCAAGCGCCGAGGGATCGGGTGAGGCGGCGGATCGGTCCTGGTTGTGTCACAAAACCAAGACATAACCGGAACACCGCTCAGACATCCGCGTCAAGATCAGAACGAATGAATTTCACGTAAATCACAGTTAAGCCACATAGCCCCCCAACGGACTAGTCACCGCAGATCAGCCCATAGATTCTGCGAGGCGGGACCGCGGAAAACGGGACCGTAGACTTCAGGGCGCGACACCCCGGACCGGGGCACGCGCCCGTCGGACAACGTCGTCTGGGACCCAGGGGGCCACTGTATGACCGCACCGCTCGACGCGCCCGGCAAGGCTGCCGAGGCCGAGCCGGAGGCCGTAGTCGCGGGCGTGAGCGGGAAGGCCATCCAGGGCCGCTCGCTCGGCCAGATCGCGTGGCTGCGTCTCAAACGCGACAAGGTCGCGCTCGCCGGCGCCGGTGTCGTCGTCTTCCTGATCCTCGTCGCGACCTTCGCGCCGCTGATCGTGGGCTGGTTCGGCCATCCGCCGAACGAGTTCCACCAGGAGATGATCGACCCCTCCACGATGACGCCCAAGGGCGGCTCCGGCATCAGCGGGGAGTTCCTGTTCGGCGTGGAGCCCCTCAACGGCCGCGACCTGTTCAGCCGCGTCGTCTACGGCGCGCGGATCTCCCTGCTCATCGCCTTCCTCGCCACCGTGCTCTCGGTGGTCATCGGCACCGTCATGGGAGTCATGGCCGGCTACTTCGGCGGCTGGGTCGACACCGTGATCAGCCGGCTGATGGACATCTTCCTGGCCTTCCCGCTGCTCGTCTTCGCGATCGCCCTGGTCGGCGTGCTCGGCCAGTTCGAGCAGCAGCTCGGGGTGCAGGGCGACACGCTCCGCATCCTGCTCCTGATCTTCGTGATCGGCTTCTTCAACTGGCCCTACATCGGCCGGATCATCCGGGGACAGACGCTCTCGCTGCGTGAGCGCGAGTTCGTCGACGCCGCCCGCAGCCTCGGCGCGCGCGGGCCGTACATCCTGTTCAGGGAGATCCTGCCGAACCTGATCGCGCCGATCCTGGTCTACGCCACGCTGCTGATCCCGACGAACGTGCTGTTCGAGGCGGCGCTGTCGTTCCTCGGCGTCGGCATCCAGGCGCCCACGGCGACCTGGGGCGGCATGCTCGCGCAGGCGGTGAAGTTCTACACCGTCCCGCACTTCATGTTCTTCCCGGGCATGGCGATCTTCATCACGGTGCTGGCGTTCAACCTCTTCGGCGACGGGCTGCGCGACGCGCTCGACCCGAAGTCCTCGCGCTGACCCGGCTCACACACCGACCGCTCCTGTTCCATCTCCCTATCCTGCAAGGGGTGCAAGCAATGAAAAAGGGATCCGCACTGGGCCTCACGGCCGCGGGCGTCGTTCTCACCGTGGGCCTCGCCGCCTGCGGCGGCGGCAGCAGCGAGGGCAACCAGGCCGGCCAGACCGGCGGCGACAAGGCGAGCGCCCCGGCGGCGCAGGAGGCGTTCAACGCGGGCGTGGACAAGGTGTTCAACCCGTCCGACGCCAAGGGCGGCACGCTGAAGTTCGCCATCTCCGAGGACTGGGACTCCGTCGACCCGGGCGACACCTACTACGCCCTGTCGTGGAACCTGGTCCGGATCTACGGGCGCTCGCTGGTGACCTACACCCCGGCCCCCGGCGCCGAGGGCCGCAAGCTCTCCCCGGACCTGGCCGAGAGCCTGGGCGAGTCGAGCGACGGCGGCAAGACCTGGACCTACAAGCTCCGCGCCGGCGTGAAGTTCGAGGACGGCACGCCGGTCACGTCCAAGGACGTGAAGTACGCGGTGCTGCGCTCCATGGACAAGGAGACCTTCCCCAACGGCCCGACGTACTTCAACGACTGGCTGGACCTGCCGAAGGACTTCAAGAGCGTCTACAAGACCCCGGACGTCAACACCGACTCCGCGATCGAGACGCCGGACGACCAGACGATCGTCTTCCACCTGAAGAAGGCCTATGCCGGCTTCGACAACTTCGCCGCCCTGCCCGGCACCATCCCGGTGCCCCAGGCCAAGGACACCGGCGTCAAGTACCGCGAGCACGTCATCGCCACCGGCCCCTACAAGTTCGAGAAGGTCGAGGCCGGCAAGCAGTACACGCTGGTCCGCAACGAGAACTGGGACCAGGCGACCGACCCGGTCCGCAAGGCCCTGCCGGACCGCTACGAGATCACCCTCGGCGTCAACGCCGACGACCTCGACAACCGGATCATCTCCGGCGACCTGCACGTCGACCTGGCCGGCTCCGGCGTGCAGCCGGCCGCGCTCGGCCGCGTGCTGAGCGACCCGGCGATGAAGGCCCGGGTGGACAACCCCACCGGCGCCCGCACGTGGTACACCTCGATCATCGGCGACGTGCCCCCGCTGGACAACGTCGACTGCCGCAAGGCCGTCATCTACGCGGCCGACCGGGTCGGCCTGCAGAACGCCTACGGCGGCGAGTTCGCCGGCGGCGAGATCGCGACCGGCGTCATGCCCCCGTCGATCGGCGGCTGGAAGAAGCTCGACCTCTACCCGACCGGCACCGGCGACGCGGCGAAGGCCAAGGAGGCCCTGGCCGCGTGCGGCAAGCCCGAGGGCTTCGAGACCACCATGGCCTACCGCGCCGACCGCCCCAAGGAGAAGGCGACCGCCGAGTCGCTCCAGCAGGCGCTGGCCAAGGTCGGCATCAAGCTGACCCTCAAGGGCTACCCGACCAGTGACTACTTCACCCTGTACGCCGGCAAGCCGGAGTTCGTGAAGAAGAACGGCATCGGCCTGGCCACCAACGGCTGGGGCGCCGACTGGAACGACGGCTTCGGCTTCATGTCGCAGATCGTCGACAGCCGCACGATCCGGGCCTCGGGCAACTACAACCTGAGCGTCAAGGACAAGGAGATCGACGGGCTGATCGACAAGGCCATGCTGGAGACCGACACCGCCAGCCGCGACGCGATCTGGGGCCAGATCGACCAGCTGGTCATGGAGCGGGCCTACGTGCTGCCCTCGGTGTGGTCCAAGAGCGTGCTGGTCCGCCCGCAGGGCGCGACCAACGTGTTCGTCACCGGCGCGTTCGACATGTACGACTACGTGGGCATGGGCGTCCAGCAGTAAGTCCTGCCGGAAACCCGTTCTTCAGACGAAAGCCAAGGCGTAAGGGGGCCGGCCCACAAGGCCGGCCCCCGGAGCCGGGGGGACTGTGGTCACATACATCATCAGGCGCCTGATCGGCGCCCTGCTCATGCTCGTCATCGTGAGCATGGTCACATTCTCGATCTTCTTCGTGGTCCCCCGGATGGCGGGCGCCACGTCGGAGGACTTCGCCAACCGCTACCTGGGCAAGGCCGCGACGGCGGAGATGGCCGCGGTGGCGGCGGAGAAGCTCGGGTTCAACGACCCGGTCCCGGTGCAGTACGGGCGCTGGATCAAGGGCGTCTTCACCGGCGCCGAGTACGACACCGGCGCCTCGGTCGAGCAGTGCCCCGCTCCGTGCTTCGGCTACTCCTTCGTCAAGCGGCAGCCGGTCTGGCCGGAGCTGGTCGACCGGATCCCGGTGACGCTCTCGCTCGCCGTCGGCGCGTCGGTCATCTGGCTGATCGGCGGCGTCGCGGTCGGCGTGCTCTCCGCCCTCAAGCGCGGCTCGTTCTTCGACCGCGCCGCGATGAGCGTCGCGCTCGCCGGCGTCTCCCTGCCGATCTTCTTCACCGGCATCGTCTCCCTGGTGGTCTTCAGCTACGGGATGGGCATCACCGCCCCCGGCGGCGCCTACACGCCGTTCGAGGAGAACCCGGCGGAGTGGGCCTACAACCTCCTGCTGCCCTGGATCACCCTGGCCTTCCTCTACGCGGCCTCCTACGCCCGGCTCACCCGCGCGGGCATGCTGGAGACCATGGGCGAGGACTACATCCGCACCGCCCGGGCCAAGGGGCTGCCCGAGTCCACCGTGATCTCCAGGCACGGCCTGCGCGCCGCGCTCACCCCCATCGTGACGATCTTCGGTCTGGACCTGGGACTGCTGCTCGGCGGCGCGGTGCTCACCGAGAGCACCTTCTCGCTGAAGGGCATCGGCGACTACGCCGTCCAGGCGATCATGACGAACGACCTTCCCAAGATCATGGGCGTCACCATGGTCGCGGCGCTCTTCGTCGTGGTGGCGAGTCTGATCGTCGACCTGCTGTACGCGGTGGTCGACCCGAGGGTGAGGCTGGGATGAGCACTCCGACGAGCTTCCTCGAACTGAGGGACCTGCGCATCCACTTCCCGACCGACGACGGTCTGGTGAAGTCCGTGGACGGGCTCTCCTACAAGCTGGAGCGCGGCAAGACCCTCGGCATCGTGGGCGAGTCCGGCTCCGGCAAGAGCGTGACCTCGCTGGGCATCCTGGGCCTGCACAAGGGCACCCGGGCGAAGATCTCCGGCGAGATCTGGCTGGACGGCGAGGAGCTGGTCAGCGCCTCCGCCGAGCACGTGCGGAGGCTGCGCGGCAAGAAGATGGCGATGATCTTCCAGGATCCGCTGTCGGCGATGCACCCCTTCTACACCGTCGGCCAGCAGATCGTCGAGGCGTACCGGATCCACCACAAGGTCAGCAAGAAGGTCGCGCGCAAGCACGCGATCGACATGCTCGGCCGGGTGGGGATCCCGCAGCCGGAGCGGCGCGTCGACAGCTACCCGCACGAGTTCTCCGGCGGCATGCGCCAGCGCGCCATGATCGCGATGGCCCTGTCGTGCGACCCCGAGCTGCTGATCGCCGACGAGCCGACCACCGCGCTCGACGTGACCGTGCAGGCGCAGATCCTCGACCTCATGCGGGACCTGCAGCGCGACTTCAACGCGGCGCTCATCATCATCACCCACGACCTGGGCGTCGTGGCCGAGCTCTCCGACGACATCCTGGTGATGTACGGCGGCAAGTGCATCGAGTACGGCACCGCCGAGGACATCTTCGAGCGTCCCGAGCACCCCTACACCTGGGGTCTACTGGGATCGATGCCCCGCCTGGACCGCGAGCCGACCGAGCGGCTGATGCCGATCAAGGGCAACCCCCCGTCGCTGATCAACGTGCCCTCGGGCTGCGCCTTCCACCCGCGCTGCGCCTTCGAGGGCCGTACCGGCGGCAAGGGGAGCACCGAGGTGCCGGCGCTGCTGGAGTCCTCGGGCGGCCACCTGGTCCGGTGCCACATGCCGCCGGAGCTCAGGCGGGACATCTGGGAGAACGAGATCAAGCCGAGTCTGGAGTCCTCATGAGCGAGCCGCTGCTGTCGGTGCAGGGGCTGGAGAAGCACTTCCCGGTCACCAAGGGCCTGTTCAAGCGCCAGGTCGGCGCGGTCAGGGCGGTGGACGGCGTCAGCTTCGACGTCTTCAAAGGCGAGACGATCGGCCTGGTGGGCGAGTCCGGCTGCGGCAAGACCACGACCGGCCGCCTGATCACCAGGCTCATCGAGCCGACGGGCGGGAAGGTCGTCTTCGAGGGCAACGACATCACCCACATGTCGCAGTCGAGGATCCGGCCGTTCCGCCGCGACATGCAGCTGATCTTCCAGGACCCGTACTCCTCGCTGAACCCGCGGCACACGGTCGGCGCCATCGTCGGCGCGCCCTTCCGCATCCAGGGGGTCAAGACCGAGCACGGGATCAAGAAGGAGGTCCAGGACATCCTCGCCCTGGTCGGCCTGAACCCCGAGCACTACAACCGCTACCCGCACGAGTTCTCCGGCGGCCAGCGCCAGCGCATCGGCATCGCGCGGACCCTCGCGCTCAAGCCCAAGCTGATCATCGCCGACGAGCCGGTCTCCGCGCTGGACGTGTCGATCCAGGCCCAGGTCGTCAACCTGCTGGAGGACCTGCAGAACGAGCTGGACCTGACCTACGTGGTCATCGCGCACGACCTGTCGGTGGTCCGGCACATCAGCGACCGGGTCGCGGTGATGTACCTCGGTAAGATCGTCGAGCTGGCGGACCGCAAGGATCTGTACGACGCGCCGATGCACCCGTACACCAACGCGCTGCTGTCGGCGGTCCCCATCCCCGACGTCAAGCACCGGGGCGACCGCGAGCGGATCCGGCTGCAGGGCGACGTGCCCAGCCCGCTCAACCCGCCGCCCGCCTGCCGCTTCCACACCCGGTGCTGGAAGGCCCAGGTGATCTGCAAGACGGAGGAGCCGCCGCTGGTGGAGCTGGCCCCCGGCCACCAGGTGGCCTGCCACTTCCCGGAGAACGCCGACAAGATCTCGGCTCCGGCCGCGGCGAAGGTCGCGCAGAACGTGCAGGACGCGCAGCACCCGAAGGGCACGACCGCCTGAGCGCGGCCCGGCCGCCCGAGGGACGCCCGGCGGGGCACGGCTCGCACGAGCCGTGCCCCGCCGGGCGTCCCCGTACCCGGGCCGGACGCTCCACGCCGGGAACGCCGGGGAACGCCGAGGAGGGTCCGGCGGCGCCGTCCGGCGACCGACTGTCACATTTCTGCCACATCCTCTCACCGAGGGTGGTCAGCCGCGCCGCGCCCGTGGATCCTTCGATCACCGGAGAGCCGGTCCGCACGGGCGGCCGCGATCCGGCGGTGAGACGGCTATGAGGTGCAGCATGCGACGAGACGGTGTGCCCCTGCGCAGGACCGCGGCGGTGATCGCGGGTTCGGCCCTGGTCCTGGCCGCCGCGGCGTGCGGGGACGATCCGGCCCCGGGGACCGCCGGGGCGGGGGCGGCGGAGGAGTCGGTCCTGGTCTTCGCCTCCTCGGCCGACCCCGCCATCCTCGACCCGGCCTTCCACAGCGACGGCGAGTCCTCCCGGGTGACCAGCCAGATCTTCGAGACGCTCGTGATCACCGAGCCGGGCGGCACCGGGGTGGCGCCCGGCCTCGCGGAGAGCTGGAAGGTCAGCGAGGACGCCGACACCTACACGTTCACGCTCCGCCCGGGCGTGCGGTTCCACGACGGCGAGCCGCTGACCGCCGCGGCGGTCTGCGCCAACTTCGAGCGCTGGTACAACTTCACCGGCCTGGCCCAGTCAGACTCGGTCTCCTACTACTGGGTGACGGTCTTCCGGGGCTTCGCGAAGAACGAGTCCGGCACCCTCCGCAGGAGCCTGTACGGCGGCTGCGCGGCCGAAGACGACAGGACCGTCGAGCTGAGGCTCACCGAGCCGTCCGCCGCCGTGCTGTCGGCGCTGACGCTGTCGTCGTTCGGCATCGCCAGCCCCAGGGCGCTCAAGGCGTACCGGGCCGACGAGGTCGCCGGGACCGCGGACTCGCCGCGGTTCACCGGCACCTTCGGCACCCGGCACCCGATCGGCACCGGCCCGTTCAGGTTCGCCCGCTGGATCCGCGGCGACCGGCTGGAACTGGTGCGCAACGACGACTACTGGGGCGAGAAGGCCAAGCTCGGCAAGATCGTGTTCCGGCCGATCGAGAAGGCCGCCGACCGGGCCCGGGCGCTGCTGGCCGGCTCGGTGCACGCCTTCGACTACGCCGACCCGGCCGACCTGGAGACGCTCAAGAGGGCCGGCGCGCAGGTGCTGGAGCGGGCGTCGTTCAACATGGGATACCTCGGCTTCAGCCAGAAGACCGAGATCATGCGGAACCGGAGGATCCGCCAGGCGATCGCCCACGCGATCGACCGCGAGAGGGTCGTCGCCACGCAGTACGGCGCGGGCGCGAAGGTCGCCCAGGCGTTCATGCCGGACAGCATGTGGGGCCACAGCGAGGACTTCGCCGGATACGACCACGACGTGGCCGAGGCCCGGCGGCTCGTCGCCGAGTCCGGGGTCTCCGACCCGACCCTGGAGTTCTGCTACCCCAGCGGCGTCAGCCGCGCCTACATGGTGGACCCGGAGGGCAACTTCCGGCTGATGAAGGCCGACCTGGAGGCCGCGGGCTTCACGGTCAGGCCGAAGACCCTGCCGTGGAGCCCCGGCTACCTCGACGCCGCCCGGGCCGGTGACTGCCCGCTGTACCTCCTGGGCTGGAACAGCGACTTCGGCGACCCGGACAACTTCCTCGGCACGTTCTTCCAGTCGTTCTCCAACCAGTGGTCGTTCCGGAACGAGGAGATCTTCGAGGTGCTGGACGAGGCCGAGAAGGAGCCCGAGCAGGCCGCGCGGGAGAAGCTGTACAGGCGGGCGAACGCGCTGCTGGCCGACTTCGTGCCGGGCGTGCCGTACGCGCAGAGCCCCTCGTTCTCGGCCGCGGCCAGGAACGTGACCGGCTGGACGCCGAGCCCGGTGCTGCCCAGCGACTCCTTCGCCAGGGTCGCGCTGAGGTGACCGGCCGTGCCCCCGGTGGCCCCGGTGCCCCCGGCCGGATCCGGGCCGGTCCGGCTCGTCCGCGGGGAGCCGGCCACCGGGGCGTTCCCGGCCTCGTGGTCAGCCCAGGGCGGACATGACGGGGGCGAAGAACCGGCTCCGGTCGCCGGGGAGCGGCCCGGCGCCGAGGACCATGTCCGAGGTCCGCATCCCCGCCGCCACGCCCCGGGCCTCCAGCCACGCGGCCAGTTCCGGGCGGTCGTCGGCGACCTCGACGCGGACCGGGCCCCGCGTCCGGGCGGCGAGGTCGGCGATCAGCGCCCGGGCGGTGCCGGGGTCCGCCGCGATCACCGGCCCGACGACGGTGTTGGCCACGTTGCGCCACCGCCCGGCGTAGCCGGCGATCCCCCCGCGCCCGTCCTCGACCACCCTCAGCTCCTCGGCGAAGCCCGTGTACCTCTCCAGCATCGCCGACCTGTCGGCGCCGGCGACCTCCGCGTCCAGATCGGCGATCGCCTTCAGGTCCTCCGGCGCCGCCGCGCGGGAGACCCCCGCCGCCTCCCCGCCGAAGACGCCCACGTGCATGGCCGCCGCACCCGTCACCCGGAAACCGAGGCGCTCGTACAGGGGGCGGCCCATCGCGGTGGCGTTCAGGAACACCGTCGCGCCGCCCGCCCGCTCCACCGCGTGCCGGACCAGGCGGCCGGCCAGCCCCCGGCGCTCGCGCCGCTCGGCCACCAGCACCATGCTGACCGCCGCGGTGCGGGCGCCGTACCGGGTCAGGACCGTCGTGGCGACGAGCGTGCCGTCCGGATCGGTGATCCCGTAGCCCTCGCCGCCCTCCAGCAGGAAGCGCCACTTGCGCTCCTCGCGCCCCCACCGCCGGCTCTCGGCCAGGTCCAGGCAGGCGTCCAGGTCGTCGGAGGTCAGTTCACGGATCGGCATGAGCCGATCATCCACGCCGCGGGCCGCGGCCGTCCGATAGTTTCCGGGCATGCCGATAGCCGATGGCTATTGTGGCCGCATGAGCGTGACACTGCCCGCCGTACGGGCGTTCGTCGAGGTCGCCAGGGCCGGTTCCTTCCGGGAGGCGGCGGCCCGCCTCGGCGTCAGCCAGCCCACCGTGAGCGCCGCCGTCAGACGCCTGGAGACGGCGGCGGGGGAGCGGCTGCTGGTACGGGACCGCGACGGGGTGCGCCTGACCGGGCACGGCGTCAGGGTGCTGGCGCACGCGGCGAGCGTGGTCAGCGCCGCCGACGGGCTGGAGGCGGAGCTGGCCGGGCGCTCGCCGGGGCTGACCGTGGGCTTCATGGGGGAGGCGGCGGGCGCGCTCACCGCCGGGCTGCTCGACGAGGTGCGCCGCGTCTCCGGCGGCGAGGTACGGTTGCGCCGCTTCGACTTCGACGACCCGTCCTGCGGCCTGCTGACCGGGGTCAGCGACCTGGCCGTGGTGTGGCCGCCGCTGACCACCGGGGACGCCCTGGAGGTCCGGCCGCTGGGCACCGACCGGCGGGCGGTCGCGGTGCCGGCCGGCGACCCGCTGGCCCGGCGGGCGGAGGTGGACCCCGCCGAGCTCGGCGGGCGCGTCTGGGTGGTGCCGAGCAGTCCCGACCCCGTCTGGCGGGCCTTCCGCCACCCCGGCTCCATCGGGGTGGCGGACGTGGCGGGAGAGGTCGGCTCCGGCGCGATCGAGGAGACGCTGGAGCTGGTCGCGGCGGGCCGGGGCGTCGCCCTGCTCTCGGAGAGCACCGACGAGCACTACGCCCGCACCGGGGTGGTCTTCGTCCCGCTCCCGACCGACCACCGGTGCGCCACCGCCGTCGCCTGGCGGCGCGGCGACACCCGCCCGGTGCTGACCGGCGTCGTCGCGGGGTTCTGACGTCCGCGGCGCGGGCGGGTCCGGGGCCCGCCGAGGGGCGCTGCCTAGGGGATGGCGCCCGGCGTGATCAGGCCGGTCTCGTAGGCCAGGACCACGGCCTGGACGCGGTCGCGCAGGCCGAGCTTGGTGAGCACGTTGCCGACGTGGGTCTTGACGGTCGTCTCGCTCACCACCAGCTCGGCGGCGATCTCCGCGTTGGACATGCCGCGCGCGATCAGCTTCAGGACCTCCAGCTCGCGGTCGGTGAGCCGGTCCAGGCGGGCCGGGGTGGACTGCTGGTGGACCGGGGGCAGGCGGGCGCCGAACCTGTCCAGCAGCCTCCGGGTGACGCTCGGCGCGACGATGGCGTCCCCCGCCGCGATCACCCGGATGGCCTGCACGAGCTCGTCCGGCGGGACGTCCTTCAGCAGGAAGCCGCTGGCCCCGGCGCGGAGCGCCTCCACGATGTACTCGTCCAGGTCGAAGGTGGTCAGCACCAGGACCCTCGGCACGTGCGCGCCGCCGGTGGCCTCGCGCACGATCCGGCGGGTCGCCTCGATGCCGTCCACGCCCGGCATGCGGATGTCCATCAGCACCACGTCGGGCAGCAGCGCCCGCGCCTGGTCCTGGGCGACCTTGCCGTCACCGGCCTCACCGACCACCGTGATGTCCGGCTCGGCCTCCAGGATGAGGCGGAAACCGGTGCGCAGCAGCGGCTGGTCGTCCACGAGCAGCACCCTGATCGTCATCGTGCATCCTTGAGGGGGAAACGGGCGTCGACCTCGAATCCGCCCTCCGAACGCGGGCCGATCCTCAGGATTCCACCATAGAGGGCGACGCGTTCGCGAATGCCGACCAGCCCGTGGCCGCTCCGCTCCCCCTCGGGGACGGGCACGGGGCCCCGGCCGTCGTCCTCGACCCGGACGGAAAGCTCACCGGGGCCGCGCCGTACGGTCACCCAGGCGCGGGCGCCCGGTCCCGCGTGCCGCAGGGAGTTGGTGAGCGCCTCCTGGACCAGCCGGTAGGCGGCCAGGTCCACTCCCGGCGGCAGCGGGGGCGCATGCTCCGCCCCGCCCTCGACCCCGTCGCGGCCCGCGTCCCCGCCCTCGTCCCCGCCTGCGCAGGAGCGGACCCGCCCGGCCCCGTCGACCTCCTCGAACCGCAGCCGTGTGCGCAGGCCCGCCTCGGACATCTGGGCGGCCAGGGAGGGGATCGAGCGGACGCCCGGCCGCGGCTCCCGCTCGGCGGGGGTCGACTCGGTCCGCAGCACGCCCACGATGCCGCGCATCTCGGCCATCGCGGCCCGGCCCGTGTGCTCGATGGCCGACAGCGCCTCGCGGGCCCCGTCGGGGTTGTGCGCCAGCACCCGCCGGGCCGCGGCGGCCTGCACGGTCATCACGCTCACGTGGTGGGCGACCACGTCGTGCAGCTCCCGGGCGATCCGGGAGCGCTCCTCGGCCCTGGCGGCACGGGTGTCGGCCTCCCTGGCGCGCTCCAGCCGGTCGGCGCGGTCGCGCAGCTCCGCCAGGTAGGCGTGGCGCAGCCGGAGGCTCCGCCCCACCAGCCAGCACGTCACGGTGAGGACGACCTCGAACAGCTGGGAGGTCCAGTCGGCGAGGTCGCCCCGCGCCGCCGCGCCGGCCAGCCGGCCCGCGAAGGCCGCCGTCAGCGCGCACAGGCTGAGCGCCAGGCCGCGCCGGGCGGCGACGGTGTAGACCAGCCAGAGCACGGCGAGCCCGAGCACCGAGCCGTCCTCGCCGAGCAGGGCCAGCGTCAGGTCGGCGGTGACGACCAGGCCGAGCGCCAGCAGCGGGCGGGAGCCGCGCAGCACCGTGGCCAGGCATCCCAGCACGAGCAGGGTCAGGGCCGGCCAGCCGGGCGCCCCCGCCCCGGCGGGACCGTCCTGGGCGAGGGGGAGGTGGAGGGAGGAGAACGCGGCGGCCGCCAGCAGCGCCGCGGCGACCGCGTCCGCGAGCAGCGGCCGGTCGTGGAGCCAGGGCCGCAGGCCGCCCAGGGGGTTGCGCACACAATCAATCTAGGCGTCCAGCCCGGCGCTCCACCCTGCTGGAGGGGGAGATCGGCCTCATCCCTGCGGAGGACGCCGCGGGGCCGCCGCCCGGGGGCGCACCCGCGCGGCGTGCGGCCGTGCCGTACGGACGGGGACGAGTCCGTGGGGCGCGCCCGTACGGGGTGCGCCCGGGCCGGGCCGTACGGCGCTCAGACCTCGTCGGTGGCCTCCTTGACCGCGCGGCGGGTGCTGCGCACGGTGTCGCCGGGCTGGCGGGCCGGCAGGGGCGGGGGAGTGCCGCCGAACTCGGGGCACAGCTCCTTGTAGCTGCACCAGTCGCACAGGCGGCTGGGCCGGGCGACCCACTCGCCGCTGTCCAGCGCCCGCTCGATGGCCGCCCACAGGGCCTGGACCTTGCGCTCGGTGGCCCGCAGGTCCGCCTCGTCGGGGGAGTAGCGCAGGATCTCGCCGCCGCCCCCGAGGTACATCAGCTGGAGCAGGCGGGGCACCGAACCGTGCAGCCGCCACAGCACCAGCGCGTAGAACTTCATCTGGAACAGCGCCCTGCCCTCGAAGGCGGGTCCCGGCGCGCTCCCGGTCTTGTAGTCGACGACCCGGACCTCGCCGGTGGGCGCGACGTCCAGCCGGTCGATGTAGCCCCGCAGCATCAGGCCGCTGTCGAGCACCGCCTCGACGTACAGCTCCCGCTCGGCGGGCTCCAGCCGGCTGGGGTCCTCCAGGGTGAAGTAGCGCTCCAGCAGGGCGCGGGCCTGGGCCAGCCACCGCGCCTGCTCCTCCTCGCCGTCGAACATGCCGGCGTAGGCGGGCTCCCGCTCCAGCAGCCGCCGCCACTGGGGCTCCAGCAGGTCCAGGGCCGCGGCGACGGTGCGCGCGGGCGCCGGCAGGTCGTAGAGCCGCTCCAGCACCGCGTGGACCACCGTGCCGCGCACGGCGGCGGGCGAGGGCGGCTCGGGCAGCTGGTCGATCACCCGGAACCGGTAGAGCAGCGGGCACGTCATGAAGTCACCGGCACGGGACGGCGACAGCGCTCCGACGATCGTGGGCTCGGTCAGTGACATGTCCGCACTGTAGGCCACCCCGGTGACAGTTCGCGCTCGAGACGGCCGCTCGGAGCCGACGGACCCGCCGCCGGCGCGTAGCATCGAGGCCGGGAAGCGGTGTGCGACGAGGAGTGGTGAGCCAGCGGTGAGCAGTGACAGCCCGCGCCAGGACAGTCCGGGTCTGCGGATGGGACGCCCGTTCGGCGTCCCGGTCTACGTCTCGCCGACCTGGTTCCTGGTGGCGGCGTTCATCACCTTCACCTTCCAGCCCGTCGTGGTGTCGCGTCTGCCGGAGCTGAGCACCGGGCTCTCCTACCTGGTGGCGCTCGCCTTCGCGGTGCTGCTGTACGTCTCGGTCCTGCTGCACGAGCTGGCGCACTGCGTGGTCGCCAAGGCGTACGGCCTGCCGGTCCGCCGCATCACGCTCTACCTGCTGGGCGGCGTCTCGGAGATCGAGCGCGAGCCGGAGACCCCCGGCAGGGAGTTCATGGTCTCCTTCGCCGGGCCGCTGCTCTCGCTGGGCCTCGGCGGCGCGGGCTACGCCCTCGAACGGTTCCTGGACCCCGGCACCGTGCTGAGCGTCCTGGTCTGGCAGCTGTGGGCGTCCAACCTGATCGTCGGGGTCTTCAACCTGCTGCCCGGCCTGCCGCTCGACGGCGGCCGGATGCTCCGCGCCGGAGTGTGGCGGCTCACCCGCGACCCGGGCTCCGGGACGGTCGCGGCGGCCTGGGCCGGCCGCGTGCTGGCCGTGCTGCTGGTGGCCTGGCCCGCGACCCTGTCGCTGATGAGCGGGCAGGAGCCGCGCTGGGACATGCTCATCTGGTCGGTCCTGCTGGCCTCCTTCATCTGGTTCGGCGCCACCCAGGCGCTGCGCGGCGCCCGGATGCGGGCCCGCATCCCGCAGGTCAGCGCCCGGGCCCTGGCCAGGCGGGCCGTCCCGGTCACCGCCGACGTGCCGCTGGCCGAGGCGATGCGCCGGGCGGCGGAGGCGCAGGCCGGCGCGCTGGTCGTGGTGGACCACGAGGGCAGCCCGACCGGGATCGTCAGCGAGGTGGCGGTGGAGGCGACCCCGGAGGCCCGCCGCCCCTGGGTGACGGCCGGCTCGCTGGCGCGCACCCTGGAGCCGTCCCTGGTGCTGGCCGCCGACCTGGAGGGGGAGCCGCTGATCGAGGCGATGCGCGGCGCCCCCGCGGGGGAGTACCTCCTGGTCGAGCGCGGCGGGGAGATCTTCGGCGTGCTCGCCACCGCGGACGTGAACCGGGTGTTCACCGGGGTCTGAGCAGGCCGCGGGCGGGGCCCGACCCGGTCGTGGGCGGAGTCTGAGCGGGTTCCGGGCGGGCCGCGGGCGGGACTCGAACCTGGCTCCGGGCGGGCGGCGCGAACCACCGGGTGGTTCCGGGCGTCTCACCGGGTGCGCACGGACGGCGACACGGCGACGACGGTGCGGTCTGAGGAGAAAGGCGCTTCTTCGTCCCACTCGTTTTCAGGGCGCACCGGGACTAGTGTTTGGCCGACCGAACCGGTTGGCCCCGTATCCAAGGGACGCATCGCATTGGCACCCCCCAGCACGCCGGCCCCGCCCGGTGACCTCACCCCCGAGCTGCTCGGCGCGTCCGAATGGACCGACCGGCTGGTCGCGGCCGCCGGCATCCCGATGTACGACATCCCCTTCCTGACCGTCGGCGGCGGGATCGGTTCCTTCGTGACCCTCGACTACCTGCGCGTCTACGGGGTCCCCGCCGCGCAGATGCGGGTGGTCTCCAACATCGACCACCCGTGGCAGACCTACGAGTTCCTCACCAGGTGCTCGCAGATCCCCCGTTCCGAGCGGATCCGCTCCGACTCCTCCTCCCGGCCGGACAACCTCTGGGGCTTCCCCTCCTACGCCCTGGAGGAGGCGTGGAAGGAGAGAAACCCCTCCTACCTCTGGCAGCTGCTCACCGAGCCCCTGATCAACGACTACTGGACCCCGCGGGCCGGGACGGTCTTCACGAACCTGGAGCGCGAGGCCAAGCGCATCGGCTACTGGGACATGCTGGTCAAGGGCCAGGTCCGGATGGTGCGCCGCCGGGCGGGCGGCGGCTACTTCACCGTGGTGACCCCGCCCGAGGGGGCCGCGCCGACCAAGCGCATCGTCTTCCGCTCGCGCTTCGTGCACATCGCGGTCGGCTACCCGGGCCTGAGGTTCCTGCCCGACCTGCAGGAGTTCCGCACCGAGCACGGCGACTACCAGCACGTGGTGAACGCCTACGAGCCGCACGAGCAGGTCTACGAGTTCCTCAAGACCCGGCCGGGCACGGTGGTGATCCGGGGCGGCGGCGTGGTCGCCTCCCGGGTGCTCCAGCGGCTGTTCGACGACCGGGAGAAGTTCGGGCTGAAGACCCAGGTCGTGCACATCTTCCGGACCTTCGTCACCGGCTCCCACGGTCCGCACGCCTGGGCGCGGCGCAAGGGCGGCGACGGCTGGGCCTACCAGGGCTTCAACTACCCCAAGTCGGTGTGGGGCGGCCAGCTCAAGGCGGAGATGCGCAAGCTGGAGGGGGCCGAGCGGGCCAGGAAGTACAAGGAGATGGGCGGCACGAACACCCCCTATCGGCGGCGCTGGCAGGAGCAGATGCGCGCCGGTCGCGAGGGCGGCTACTACCACGCGGTGCAGGGCACGGTGGACCGGGTGGAGCGTTCCCCGGACGGACGGCTGGTCAGCCACGTGCGCAGCGCCGACGGGACCGTCCGCGAGCCGGTGTCCGACTACATCATCGACTGCACGGGCCTGGAGGCCGACATCGCCGAGCACCGGATCTTCGCCGACCTGCTCGAGCACGGCGGAGCCGGTCGCAACCCGATCGGCCGCCTGGACGTGGAGCGCCACTTCGAGGTGAAGGGGACCGCCAGCGGCGACGGGGCGCTCTACGCCTCCGGCTCGGCCACCCTCGGCGGCTACTTCCCGGGCGTCGACACCTTCCTCGGCCTGCAGATCGCCGCGCAGGAGATCGCCGACGACCTGGCCAGGCGCGGGTTCGTCCGGAAGATGGGGCCGCTGCGTTCCACCTCGCAGTGGTTCAAATGGGTCTTCAACTCACCGGTGTAAGGAGTCCGACCTCGTGGTTCCGACGTTGACGGGGCGCATCCAGACGCGTCTCCTCCTGCTCGCCACCGTGGGCGTGGTCGTCACCTTGCTGATCATGCCGCTGCTGCCGGGCACGGGGGCGCCCCTCGGCGACCGCTACGCCACCGGGCTGCTCGTCCTGGTGGCGGTGGGGGCGCTGGGGATCGGCTGGGAGCTGATCTACCACTTCCTCATGCAGTTCCGGTGGGAGAAGGACTGGCCGACCCTGTTCGGACTGCTCACGCTCGTTCCCGAGGGCTGCGTGCTGTACTTTTTACTACGGTCTGGTGCGATTGATGTCATCGGGCCGATTCCAGCGGGCACCTTCTGGACGCACTTCACCGTGGTCTGGGTATGCATGTGGCTGGTGGCGAACGGGCCGATGCGCGTGCCGTTCATCCGGTGGCGTTTCCGGGGAGGGAGAGTTCTGTGACCGACCAGGGCTTCGGAGCGGTGCGTCCGCTGCCGGGCAACGGGCTGGTCGCCCATGTGGGCGGGCTGCTGCTGGTGTGCGACGCGGCCGAGGCCGTCATGGAGGACCTGCTGGGGGCGCTGCGGGAGACCGCCGCCTCGGGCGGTGACGGGCGGGCGCTGGCCCGCCGGGTCGCCCGGGTGCTGGCCGCCATGATGGGTGAGCCCGTGGCGTGCGCCGTGGCCGGGCCCGTGCCCGAGGGCGTGGCCGTGCTGGTCAGCGGCCCGGCGTCGGCGTCGGTCACCGGTTCCTCCGGTGAGGTGCGGCTCGCCGGGCGCGACGCGCTCACCTGGTCCGACCGGCTGGTGCCGGGTCCGGTCACCCGGGTGGAGCTGCGCCTGCCCGAGGCCGGCGCGGCGCAGCGCCTCACCCGGCTGGACGGCGGTGTGGTCGTCGGCGGCGGCGTCGAGTGCGACCCGTCGGCGGAGGGCGAGGCGCCGCCGCTCCCCGCGCCGCAGGCCCGATCCGCCGGCTCGGCCCAGCCGGCGCCGGAGATCCGGACACCCGCGCCGGCCCCGATGGCGCAGCCTCCGGTGGAGGCGCCCGTCGCGCTCCCCGCCGCGCAGTCCGACTGGTCGCCGTTCTCCTCGGAGCCCTCCGAGCCCGCCGCGGCGCCCATGGCCCCCGCGCACTCCGAGTGGTCCGCCCCACCGGCGGAGCCCGTGCAGCCCGCGCCGCCGTACCCGATGGGTCCTCCGCCGAACCCGGCGGGCCCGCCGGACCACTACGCGCAGCCTCCCGCCCCGCCGATGGAGCCGCAGGCCCCCGCCCCGCACCCGTGGGACTCCGGGCCGATGCCGGCGGTCCCCGCGCAGGTGCCGGGCCCGCTCTCGGGCCCGGCCTTCACCTCGCAGGAGGACGCGGAGACCGCCCGGGCGAACGGGATGGGCGGTGACCCCCTCGGCTCCGGCGACCTGCGCAACGAGTCGTTCGAGTACGAACTGCTGACCCCCGGCGGCCCGCCGAGCTCGCCGGACCTCATGCCGCCCGCGGCGCCCGAGCCGGAGTCGCGGCCGCTGGTCCACGGCGTGGACTGCAAGAACGACCACTTCAACGACCCGCGGGTGCCCTACTGCGCGGTCTGCGGCATCGCCCTGGTGCAGCGCACGCTCGTCCCCTACAAGGGGCCGCGCCCGCCGCTGGGCGTGCTCCTGCTGGACGACGGCATGACGCTCCGCCTCGACGCCGACTACCTGCTCGGCCGCGACCCGGAGCGGGCCCCGGAGGTCGCCGACGGCTCGGTCCGCCCGGCCAAGGTCACCAGCCCGGACGGCTCGGTCTCCCGCCGCCACCTGCGGGTGGCGCTGGACGGCTGGGACGTCAACCTGATCGACCTGGGCTCGGTCAACGGCACCCAGATCCAGCCGCCCGGCGACCCGAACTTCTACGACATCCCGCCGAACGAGCCGGTCACGATCATGCCCGGCACGACCGTGCGGATCGGCGTCTCGCGCACCATGCGCTACGAGTCGCACCGCAACCGGTAGGCGGAGCGCCCCGCTCTCAGCCCTGCGCCGCCGGAGCGCGCAGGGCCGAGACGGCGGCCGCCCAGTCCACCGGATCGGGGTCCTGCTCGGCCCGGACCAGCAGGTGCGCGCCGTCCGGTACGGTCCCCGTGTCCGGGGCCACGACCAGCGCGCCGGGCGGGATCCCGCCCGCGGTGGCCGTCACCCCGAGCCTGGACAGCCGCTGGGCCAGGGCGGAGGCACGCCCGCCCCCGGAGACGACCAGCGGACGGTCGTGCAGCACCGCGAGGACGAGCGCCACGTGGGCCGCGGCGTCGGAGCCGCCGGAGCCGCGGTGGAGCGCGACCGGTCCGGTCCCGGGGCCGGCGGTCTCCGGTCCGCCGGGGGAGAGCACCGTCACCACCCGGCACGTCGCGCCGGCGCGCAGCTCGGCGTAGCCCGGGACGCCCGCCGGCAGCACGAGCAGGTCCGGCCTGGCCCCGGCCACCACCTCGGGCAGCTCGGCGGCCACGTCGGAGGCGAACCGGCTCACCACCCTCGGCTCCGCGCCCCGGGTGCGGGCGGCGGCGGCCAGCGCCTCCAGGTCGTGCAGGACCCCGGCCATCTCGGCGAGCTCGGACGACAGGCCGGTGCCGACCTCCAGCCGATCCCGGGGGTAGGGGCGCAGGTGGGTCAGGGCCACCTCGGAGGGGGAGGCGGCCTGCGCCAGGGTGGCGGCCAGGTCCGCCAGCGGCCCCTGCTCACCGGGCGGGTCGGGGACGACGGCCAGCACCCGGTGCGCGGCCGTCTCCCCGAGCGCGGCGCGCTCGGCCTCGGCGATGTCGCGGGCGACCCGCCGGTCGGAGTAGACCCGCCGCAGCAGCGGGCCGGTCATCCCGGTGGTGACCAGCGCCATCACCACCATCAGCGAGTACAGCTCGTTGTCGAGCACGCCCTTCTGCAGGCCGACGGTGAGGATGACGATCTCGGTCAGCCCCCGGGTGTTCAGCAGGGTGGCCAGCGCCCACGACTGCCGCCCGGGCACTCCGGCGGCCCGCGCGGCGGCGTACGAGCCCAGCAGCTTGCCGCCGATCGCCACCGCCAGGATCGCGGCCAGCGTGCCGAGGCTGGACGGGTCCAGCTCGCGCAGGTCGACGTTGAGCCCGGCCACCACGAAGAACACCGGCAGCAGCAGCAGGACGGCGAGCTGCTCCAGCCGCTCCAGGATCTCGTGGTTGAGCCGCTCGGCGCCCTCGCGCGGCATCACCGCGCCGAACAGGAACGCCCCGAAGATGAAGTGCACGTGCATCCACTCGGTCGCCCAGGCCGAGCCGATCAGGCCCAGGAGCACCACCGAGAGCAGGCCGGGGGTCAGCCGCCCCGCCCGCTCGTAGGCCGGCACCAGCCGGGCCAGCAGCGGCCGGACGGCCAGGAACATGACCAGCGCGTACGGCAGCGCGAGCAGGACCTTCCACTGCCCCTCGGCGTCCCCGGCCCCGGCGACGGCCACGACCACGGCGAGCACGGTCCAGGCGAGCACGTCGATCACGGCGGCGGCCGCCAGCGACAGGCCGCCCAGGGTGGTGCGCTGCATCCCACGGTCGGTCAGGACGCGGGCCAGCACGGGGAACGCGGTGGCCGCCATCGCCGCGCCCATGAACAGCACGAACGGCAGGGTCCTGTCCCCGCCGACGTGTTCGGACGCGAGGGCGAGCGCGAGGACGCAGCCCAGCGCGAACGGCAGCACGGTGGAGCCGAGCGCGACGGTCACCGCGATCCGGCCCTTGCCCCGGACCAGCTTCTGGTCCAGTTCCAGGCCGACGACGAACATGAACAGCACCAGCCCGACGTTGGCCAGGGCCTGCAGCGGGGGCTTCATCTCCGGACCGAACAGCTCGTCGCCGAGGAACGGGCCGAGCAGGGTGGGGCCGAGCAGGATGCCCGCCAGGATCTCGCCGACGACCGGCGGCTGGCCGAGGCGTCCGGCCAGGGAGCCCAGGAGCCTTGCGGCGGCCAGGACGATCACCAGGTCGAGCAGGAGGAGGTCCATGTGGAGCACAGGCGAGCACGCTTCCCGTAAGCAGTGAAAAGCCCCGACAATGACCAGGGCGACGTTACCGGCTGCGGGAGGCCGCCGCGAGGGTCGCGCGAGGTGCGGTACGGAGGGGAGACAGCGGTGGAAGGCATCGCCGACTACGAGTTCGTCCGTTCGCTGGGAGCGGGCAACCACGGTGAGTTCTACCTCGCCAGGAGGCCGGCGCGGCTGCCGGTGGAGGCCGGGTTCGTCGCGGTGAAGGTGCTGGGGGGCACCGGGGCCGACGCGTTCCGGCGGGCCACCCGGGAGCTGAAGGCGTTCGCCGCGGTGCGCTCTCCGTACCTGGTGACGCTCTACGACGCGGGCCAGCAGGGCGGGGTGTTCTACTACTCGATGGAGTACCTGCCCGGCGGGTCGCTCGGCCGCCCGGCCGGGCGGCCCTCCAGGGACCGGGCGCTGCGCGCCGTCGCCTGCGCCGCGCACGCCGCGCAGGCATTGCACGAGGAGGGGATCGTGCACCGGGACGTCACTCCGGGCAACGTGCTCCTCACCGACCTCGGCGGGAAGCTGTCCGACCTGGGCCTGTCGCAGGTGCTGACGCCGGGCGCGACGGTGACCGGGATGGGCGGGATCGGGTCGGTGGAGTTCACCGACCCGGCGCTGCTGCGGGGGGAGGGGCCCACGCCGGCCGGGGACGTCTGGTCGCTCGGCGCCACGCTGCACTGGGCGGCGACCGGCACCGGCCTCTACGGCGAGCTGCCCGTCCACGATCCGCTGCTGACCCTGCGGAAGGTCAACAGCACTCCGCCGTCGATCCGCGGGGACCTGGAGCCGGAGCTGGCCGACCTGGTGGGCTCGTGCATCGGGGAGGCGGCCGGGCGGCCCACCGCCGGAGAGGTGGCCGACCGCCTCCACGCCCTGCTCTCCTGAGCCCGGCGCGCACCGCCCCGGACCCGGGGCGGCCCGGCCGTTGACAGCGCGTCCGGGGAGCCGTCTATCATCCGCTCAGGCGTGCAAAACATGAGGAGGGCTCGCCATGGCTGTCGTCACTCTCGGAGTGCACATCGTGGACGTGCTGGCCCGGCCGGTGGAGTCCATCCCCGCGGGGCAGGACACCCACCTGGTGGAGCAGATCCGCATCACCGCGGCCGGCGCGGCGGCCGGCACCGCCGTCGATCTGGCGAGGCTGGGCGTCCCGGTCGCCTCCGCCGGCGCGGTCGGCGACGACGAGCTGGGCGACTTCCTGCTGATGGTGATGGGGCGGCACGGGGTGGACGTGACCGGGATCGTCCGCAGGCCCGGCGAGCAGACCGCCGCCTCGATCCTGCCGATCCGCCCGGACGGCGGACGCCCGTCCTTCCACGTGCCCGGCGCCAACCTCGGCCTGTCGACGGCCGACGTGGACCCGGAGCGGCTGCGGGCGGCCCGGGTCCTGCACCTGGGCGGCATGGACGTGACCTGGGGCCTGCACGACCCCGCCTTCTTCGCGCTGCTGGACGAGGCGCGGGCGGCGGGGACGGTCGTCACCATGGACCTGCTGTCCAACATGCCCGACCTGGTGCTCGGCGCGAAGGCCTTCCTGCCGCACGTCGACTACGTCCTGCCCAACGAGGAGCAGGCGCTGATGATGAGCGGCCGGGCCGGTGCGGACGAGGCCGCCGCCGCGCTGCTGGCCGAGGGGCCGCGCGGGGTGCTGGTCACGCTGGGCGGAGAGGGCAGCCTGGTCGCCACCGCCTCGGGGGCCGTACGGCTGCCCGCGCTCGACGTCGCGGTGGTCGACACCACCGGCTGCGGCGACGCCTACTGCGCCGGGTTCATCGCGGGGCTGGCCGGCGGGCGCGACGTCCTCGACGCCGCCCGGCTCGGCACCGAGGTCGCCGCCCGGGTCGCCGGCGGCCTGGGCTCCGACGCCGGCCTCGACGACCTCGACGGCCTCGACCTGCCCCGGTTCTGACGTGAAAGGGACGTTTCCTGAGATGTCGATCGACGCGAAACTTCGTGAACGGGCCGCCCGGGTCGTGCCCGGCGGCATGTACGGCCACCTCAACGCGGCCCTGCACGGGCCCGGATACCCGCAGTTCTTCGTGCGCGGTGAGGGCTGCCGCCAGTTCGACGCCGACGGCCGCGAGTACGTCGACCTGATGTGCTCCTGGGGGCCCATCATCCTCGGCCACCGCCACCCGGCCGTGGAGGCCGCCGTGGCGGCCCGGCTCGCCGAGGGCGACTGCCTCAACGGCCCCGGCCCGGTCTACGTGGAGCTCGCCGAGCTGATGGTGGAGACCATCCCGCAGGCCGACTGGGTGATGTTCTCCAAGAACGGCACCGACGCCACCACCCAGGCCCTGATGGTCGCCCGCGCGGCCACCGGCCGGGCCAAGGTCCTCGTCGCCCACGGCTCCTACCACGGGGCCGACCCCTGGTGCACGCCGAGTACGGCGGGCACCACCCCCGCCGACCGGGCCGACCTGGTCGAGTACACCTACAACGACCTGGCCAGCGCCGAGGCCGCCGCGGCCCGGGCCGAGGGGCCGGCCGGCTCCGACGTCGCCGCGATCATCGTGACGCCGTTCAAGCACGACTCCTTCGAGGACCAGGAACTCGCCGTACCGGAGTTCGCCCGCGGGCTGCGGGCGCTGGCCGACCGGCTCGGCGCCGCCCTGGTCATCGACGACGTGCGCGGCGGCTGGCGGCTGGACCTCGGAGGCTCCTGGGAGCCCCTGGGCGTCCGCCCCGACCTGTACGCCTTCAGCAAGGCCATGGCCAACGGCCACCCGATCGCGGCCGTCACCGGGGTGGACGCCCTGCGCGACGCCGCCCAGACGATCTACTCCACCGGCTCGTTCTGGTTCAACGCCGCCCCGATGGCCGCCGCGAAGGCGACCATCGAGACCCTGCACGCCACGGACGGCGTCGCGCTCATGGAGCGGGCCGGCACCCGGCTGCGGGAGGGGCTGGCCGCGCAGGCCGCCGCGCACGGCTTCACGGTCAACCAGACCGGCCCGGTCCAGATCCCGTGGCTCTCCTTCGAAGGCGACGCGACCCTGGAGAAGGGCATGTTCTGGTCCTCGGCCTGCCTGGAGGAGGGCGTCTACCTCCACCCCTGGCACAACTGGTTCGTCTCGGCCGCCCACACCGACGCCGACATCGACCGGGCCCTGCAGGGCACCGACGCGGCGTTCGCCAGGCTCAGGGCCAGGTTCGGCGCGGACTGACCGCCGGTCCCGGCAGGATCCCCGCCGAACCGGCCGGCCGGGCGCCTCCCCGCGGCGGCGCCCGGCCGGAGGTCAGCCCTCCAGCACGCGAGCCTGCGCCGCCGCCTCCCGGCCGGAGGGGAACCGGGCGAACGCGTGCACCGAACGGAGCATCCGGGTGGCGGCCTCGAACCCCTGGGCCGCCTCCAGTGCGCGCCCGGCGGCGGTCGCGAAGCGGACCAGCAGGTCCTCGTCCCGATGGTCGAAGCGCCGCCCGGCCACCCACAGGTACGCCTGGCCGCGGGAGGCCAGGGGCACCGGGACGGCCAGGAACCCGGGCTGGCCGGTCCGCTCCTCCCGGGGCAGGAGCAGCGGGTCGGAGCGGGCCGCCAGGGTCGTGAGCACCGTGCCGTCGCGCAACCACCGCAGGACCGCCAGCGGATCGCCGGGCGGCGCGTGCATGTGGACCGGCCGGGCGTTCTCCGCCACCGGGCCGATCTCGACCAGGCCGGCGTAACCGGCCGAGCACACCGCCGCGGCGGCCGCCACCACCTGTTCGACGAGGTGGTCGGCGCCGGGTCCGGCGAAGGTCTCGATCAGGCCGCGCAGGCGGTCTCCGGACCCGCCGTCCGGAAGGACGGAGCCGGAGGCCGGCCCGATCTGCTGGATGGTGCTCATCCCTTTCCCCTCTCTTCGTGGAGCCGGGTGCCCGCGCCGAGGCGGCGGGCGGGGTAGCGATTCGGAGTATTACCTCCAGAACACTGCTTGACCAGCCCTCGATGTCTCATATGGGGTGAATGGGACGGGCGAATCCCCGGTGCCGCCAGGGGAGTGGGTGAAACCCGGTGGTCGCGAGGGGGCCACCCGGGCCGCCGGAGGACTACCGGGGGCGCAGCCGGTACCACTGGAGGTCGTCGTGGCGGCTGCCGTCCGGGGCGGGCAGCAGCCCGTGCAGCAGGGCCTCCCGCGCGAAGCCCGCCTTCTCCAGCACCCGCTGCGAGGCGGTGTTGTCCAGCGCGGTGCCGGCCACGACGCGGGCCACCGGGGTGTGCGTGAAGGCCCAGCCGACCAGCAGCTCCACCGCGCGCGGGGCGAACCCCCGGCCGCGGAACTCCGGCAGCATGCTGTAGCCGACCATGGCCTGGCCCAGCGGCGGGACGATGTTGCCGAGCTGGACGTGCCCGGCGAACGCGCCGTCGGCGGCGTCGCGGATCGCGGCCTCCACCCGGGTGCCCGCGAGCCAGTGCATGCCCGCGTCACGGCAGAACGCCTCGCTCTCCTCCGGGTCGAGGGGCTCCGGCGGGACGCTGCGCGCCACGGTGTCGGGCAGGTTCCGCAGCGCGTGGTAGTCGTCGGCGTCCTCGGCGGTCAGCGGTGTCAGCCGTACCGTGCCGTCGGTCAGCGACCCGCCGGGGAAGGGCGGCAGGTACGGGGAGGTCCGCTCGCCGGAGTCGGTGCTCAACCGGGCGAACGACACCAGGTCGCCGCGGGTGCCGTCGCGCCGGGGCTCGGCCGCGCGCTGGACGCCCTCGCGCCGGAACCCGGAGGCGAGCGCCACCCGCTGGCTGGCCAGGTTCTCCACGTCGGCCAGGAGCTCCATGCGGCCCACCCCGCGGGTGAAGGCCCACTCGGTCAGCGCCCTGGTGGCGGCCGCGGCCACGCCGCGGCCCCGGGCCCAGGGGGCGATCAGGTAGCCGATCTCGCCGTTGCCGCGCGGGTCGAGCGCCTTGAGGCCGATGTTGCCCAGCCACTCGCCGGTGGCGGGGTCGGCGACGGCGAAGGAGGCGCCGCCCGCCTCCCAGAGCCGCTCGGCCAGATCGAGGTACTGGACGGCGTCGCCCCTGCCGTACGGGACGGGCACGGTGGGGATGAACCGTATGATCTCGGGGTCGGCGCAGGCGCGGACCATCGGCTCGACGTCGGAGCCGGCGAGCTCGCGCAGGACGACGGGCCCGGCGGGGATCACGTCTCGGGTGAACACCCTCCAGTGCTATCAGGTGGCGGCGGAGGGGGGCCAACCCGTTCCGCCGGCGGGCCCGGCGGGCCAAGGACCGGAACCGGCCACGGCCCGCGCGCCGATACCCTTGCGGGCATGGGTTTTCGCAGGCATGGGCCGTTTCAGGCCGGGGATCAGGTTCAGCTCACCGACCCCAAGAACAAGCGCCACACGGTGACGCTGAAGGAGGACGGGGTCTTCCACACGCACAAGGGGTTCATCCCGCACAGCGACCTGATCGGGCAGCCCGAGGGCTCGGTGGTCCGCTCCTCCGGCGGCACGCAGTACCTCGCCTTCCGCCACCTGCTGTCGGACTACACGCTCTCCATGCCGCGCGGCGCGGCGGTCATCTACCCCAAGGACTCCGCGCAGATCGTCGCGATGGCCGACGTCTTCCCGGGCGCCCGGGTGGTCGAGGCGGGCGTCGGCTCCGGCGCCCTGACCTGCTTCCTGCTGCGCGCCGTCGGCCCGGAGGGGAAGGTCACCTCCTACGAGCGCCGCGAGGACTTCGCCGAGGTCGCCACGAAGAACGTGGAGAAGTTCTACGGCGGGCCGATGGACCAGTGGCGCCTGGTCGTGGGCGACTTCGTGGGCTCGCTCGACGAGAGCGACGTCGACCGGGTCATCCTGGACATGCTCGCCCCGTGGGAGTGCGTGGACGCGGCCGCCAAGGCCCTCACGCCGGGCGGCGTCGTCTGCTGCTACGTGGCGACGACCACCCAGCTCTCCCGCACGGTCGAAACTTTGCGGGAACATGGAAGTTTCACCGAGCCCCATGCGTGGGAGACCCTGGTTCGCGACTGGCACGTCGAAGGGCTCGCCGTACGGCCCGACCACCGGATGGTCGGCCACACCGGCTTCCTCGTCACGGCCCGTCGCATGGCGGACGGGGTGACACCACCACCCCGGCGCAGGCGTCCGGCGAAGGGGGCATATGGCGAGGAGTCCACGACCACGCCGTGACCCTCACTGCGATCCCCGCCGCGCCGCCCTCCGCGGCTCTCGGCGTGATCTCCGCCACATGACGATTAGGCCACGACGGACGTCGGGCATGACACGGGAACAGAGCGCCGTGTTCTTATGCTGACAGTGCTAAACGCGATATAAGGGATTAATCACTGCGCACTTAATGTAGTCATACGAATACCGCCCGGCCAGGTAACGGACAGCCCCCAGATGGGTAGGGTCTTGAGTAGTCGGTCTCGACTGGGAAGGAGGTGACGGCGTGGCAGCTCGCGACGACGCTGAGGCTCGAGCCGCGCAGCGCGAACGGGAGGTCGCCGACCTCACAACACAGGTCGCCTTCCTGCAGGAGGAGATCACCGCGCTGCGTCGGAAGTTGACGGAGTCTCCCCGGCAGGCCAGGGTCCTCGAAGAGCATCTCCACGAGGCACAGGCGAAACTAGCGGCCGTCACCGGCCACAACGAGCGTCTGGTCGCGACCATCAAGGAAGCCAGGGACCAGATCGTCGCGCTCAAGGAGGAGGTCGACCGGCTGGCGCAGCCGCCGTCCGGGTTCGGCGTCTTCCTGGAGGCCAGGGACGACGGCACGGTGGAGGTCTTCACCGGCGGGCGCAAGCTCCGCGTGAACGTCAGCCCGGCGGTGGACGCCGAGCAGCTGAAGCGCGGCCAGGAGGTCATGCTCAACGAGGCGCTCAACGTCGTCGAGGCCCTGGGCTTCGAGGACATCGGCGAGATCGTGATGCTCAAGGAGCTCCTGGAGGACGGCCAGCGCGCGCTGGTCATCTCGCACGCCGACGAGGAGCGGGTGGTGAAGCTGGCCGAGTCGCTGCTCGACCAGCCGATCCGGGCCGGCGACTCCCTGCTGCTGGAGCCGCGCTCGGGCTACGTCTACGAGCGCATCCCCAAGTCCGAGGTCGAGGAGCTCGTCCTGGAGGAGGTGCCCGACATCTCCTACGAGGAGATCGGCGGGCTCATGCGGCAGATCGAGCAGATCAGGGACGCGATCGAGCTGCCCTACCTGCACGCCGACCTCTTCCGCGAGCACAAGCTCCGCCCGCCCAAGGGCGTGCTGCTGTACGGCCCGCCCGGCTGCGGCAAGACGCTCATCGCCAAGGCCGTCGCCAACTCCCTCGCCAAGCAGGTGGCGGAGAAGACCGGCCAGTCCGGCAAGAGCTTCTTCCTCAACATCAAGGGTCCCGAGCTTCTCAACAAGTACGTCGGCGAGACCGAGCGGCACATCCGCCTGGTCTTCCAGCGGGCCCGCGAGAAGGCCTCCGAGGGCACCCCGGTGATCGTGTTCTTCGACGAGATGGACTCGATCTTCCGGACCCGCGGCTCGGGCGTCTCCTCCGACGTCGAGAACACGATCGTCCCCCAGCTCCTCTCCGAGATCGACGGAGTCGAGGGCCTGGAGAACGTCATCGTCATCGGCGCCTCCAACCGCGAGGACATGATCGACCCGGCGATCCTGCGGCCCGGCCGCCTGGACGTCAAGATCAAGATCGAGCGGCCGGACGCCGAGGCGGCCAAGGACATCTTCTCGAAGTACCTCACGGCGGAGCTCCCGCTCCACCCCGAGGACCTCACCGAGCACGGCGGCAGCCGGGAGAGCACCATCGCGGGCATGATCCAGCGGGTGGTCGAGCGGATGTACACCGAGAGCGAGGAGAACCGCTTCCTGGAGGTCACCTACGCCAACGGTGACAAGGAGGTCCTGTACTTCAAGGACTTCAACTCCGGTGCGATGATCCAGAACATCGTCGACCGGGCCAAGAAGATGGCGATCAAGCAGTTCCTCGACTCCGGTCAGAAGGGCCTGCGGATCAGCCACCTGCTGGCCGCCTGCGTGGACGAGTTCTCCGAGAACGAGGACCTGCCCAACACCACCAACCCCGACGACTGGGCCCGCATCTCCGGAAAGAAGGGCGAGCGGATCGTCTACATCCGCACCCTGGTCTCCGGCAAGCAGGGCACCGAGGCCGGCCGGTCCATCGACACGGTGGCCAACACCGGTCAGTACCTCTAACCGGCACCCGCAGACGGCGCGGTCCCCCACCCGGGGCCGCGCCGTTCCGCGTCCGGCCGCCCGCCGGAGTCCGTCTTCTCGCAATCGTCACATAAGTAAAAACCCGCCCCAGGGAACCCAAAGGATCGATCTACCGTCCAAGGGGCGTGTGTGAACATTCCGGACCGGTCGTCCGTTGACCGGAGCGGGGTCCCGCGAAGCGGCACGGGGAAGCGGCCGCCTCGCCGAGCTGGACCTCCTGCGTTTCCTCGCCGCCCTGGCGGTGCTGGCCTTCCACTACTTCATCGCGTTCCGCTCGGTGTGGGGGGAGACGCCGGCCGAGCTCTTCCCGGCGGTCTCCACGGTCTCCGGGCTCGGCATCCTGGGCGTCGAGCTGTTCTTCATGATCAGCGGGTTCGTCATCCTGATGAGCATCTGGGGCCGCGGACTCGGCGCGTTCGCGCTCTCCCGGTTCGTGCGGCTCTACCCGGCCTACTGGATCAGCGTCGGCGTCACCGCCGCACTGTACGGCCTGACCGCCGCCAAGGCGCTGGACCCCAAGCTGAGCCCGGGCGAGTACCTGACGAACCTGACCATGCTCCAGCGCCTGTTCGAGGTCCAGGACGCCACCGGCGTCTACTGGTCGCTCTGGGTCGAGCTCCGCTTCTACCTGCTCATCTCCGTGCTGGTGGTCTTCGGGGCGACGCTGGGCCGCTGCCTGCTCTTCATGGGCGTCTGGCTGCTGGCGGCCGGATACTTCGCCGGGAGTGAGAACCACTGGGTGGACCTGCTGGTGATGCCCAAGTACGCGGCCTACTTCGTCGGCGGCATGTCCTTCTACCTCATGACCCGGTACGGCCCCCGCCTCGTCCTGTGGTGCACGGCCGGCATCAGTGCCGGCCTGGCGGTCAGCGCGGCGCTGGACCGGGTGCACGGGCGCATCGAACTGGTCGGCTACGCCGCGATGCCCGTGCCCGACTGGGCGATCGTCGCCACCGTGGTCGCCTTCTACGCGCTCATGGCCATGGTGGCCCTGGGCTGGCTGGGGTGGCTGCGCTGGCGCGGCCTGGTCGTCCTGGGCGCGATCACCTACCCGGTCTACCTGTTCCACACCGCGGGGGCCGTCCTGATCGTCCCCGCGCTGCGCGACACGCTGCCGCCCTGGCTGACCGCCCTGATCACGGTCCTGGCCACGATGGCGTTCTCCTACGCGGTCTACCGGGCGGCCGAGCGGCCCGTCCAGGAGTTCGTGAAGGCACGCCGGCGGCGCCGTGCCGCCGACCCCGTCCCGGTCCCCGCCGAGCCCTCGCCGGAGGTGCCGCCGCTGGACCGGAAGGCCTCGGTGCCATAACTGTCCAAGCGCTGGGCATAGTGAAGGGTCTAGGCTCGGGGATATATACGGCGGACAAGACAGCCCCGGATGAACAGAGGGTGCGCATGACGGTACGGCGGGTGATGGGCATCGAGACCGAGTACGGCATCTCCGTGCCCGGACAGCCGGGGGCCAACGCGATGGTGACCTCCTCCCAGGTCGTCAACGCCTATCTGGCCGCCTCGGCGGCCCGGGCACGGCGGGCGCGGTGGGACTTCGAGGAGGAGAACCCCCTGCGCGACGCGCGGGGCTTCGACCTCGCCAGGGAGGTGGCCGACGCGAGCCAGCTCACCGACGAGGACCTCGGGCTGGCCAACGTGATCCTCACCAACGGAGCGCGGCTGTACGTCGACCACGCCCATCCCGAATACTCCACGCCGGAGTGCACCAACCCCCGGGCCGCGGTGCTCTGGGACAAGGCGGGGGAGCGGGTCATGCACGACGCCGCCCTGCGCGCCTCGGCGATCCCGACCAACGCGCCGATCCAGCTCTACAAGAACAACACCGACAACAAGGGCGCCTCCTACGGCTGCCACGAGAACTACCTGATGCGGCGGGCCACGCCGTTCGCCGACATCGTCAGGCACCTGACGCCCTTCTTCGTCTCCCGGCAGGTGGTCACCGGCGCCGGCCGCGTCGGCATCGGCCAGGACTCGCGCGGGGAGGGCTTCCAGATCAGCCAGCGGGCCGACTTCTTCGAGGTCGAGGTCGGCCTGGAGACCACGCTCAAGCGGCCGATCATCAACACCCGCGACGAGCCGCACGCCGACCCGGAGAAGTACCGGCGCCTGCACGTCATCATCGGCGACGCCAACATGTCGGAGATCTCCACCTACCTGAAGCTGGGCTCCACCGCACTGGTCCTCGCCATGATCGAGGACGGCTACTTCACCCGTGACCTCGCCGTGGAGAACCCCGTCCAGGCGCTGCGCGCGGTCTCCCACGACCCCACGCTGAAGTACGAGATCAAGATGCGCGACGGCCGGAGGCTGACGGCCGTCCAGCTCCAGATGGAATACCTCGAACTGGCCAGGAAGTACGCCGAGACCCGCAGCGGCAACGGCATGGACGAGCCCACCAAGGACGTCCTGGACCGCTGGGAGTCCGTGCTGACCCGCCTGGCCGAGGACCCGATGCAGCTGTCGGGGGAGCTCGACTGGGTCGCCAAGCTGGAGCTCCTGGAAGGCTACCGGACCCGCGACGGGCTGCCGTGGTCGCACCCGCGCCTGCAGCTCGTCGACCTGCAGTACTCCGACATCCGCCCCGACCGGGGCCTGTACAACCGCCTGGTCGCCCGGGGCCGGATGCAGCGCCTGGTGACCGAGGAGGAGGTGCAGCGCGCCGTCGAGGTGCCGCCCAGCGACACCCGCGCCTACTTCCGCGGCCGCTGCCTGAGCCAGTACAGCGAGGCGGTCGCCGCCGCCTCCTGGGACTCGGTCATCTTCGACATCCCCGGCCGCGAGTCCCTGCAGCGCGTCCCGACCCTGGAGCCGCTGCGCGGCACCAAGGCCCACGTGGGCGAGCTGTTCGACCGCTGCCGCACCGCCGCCGAACTGGTCACCGCCCTCACCGGCGAGAAGTGAGGACCCGGAGCCGGAGGACGACCGCACGCGACCGCGCCGGGACCGCAAGGCCCCGGCGCGGTTCCGCGTGCCCGGACGCGGGCGCGGCCGCCGCGCAGATCCGTTCCGCCCGGTGAGGGGCGTGATCGTCCGAAATTGACGGGAGCGACGGCCCCGGGATACGTTCCGGATGTTTTGTGGCGGCGCGGGGGAAATCCGGTGAGATTCCGGTGCGGTCGCGCCACTGTAACCGGCCCTGCGGGGACGGAAGCCAGATCACCCGGCCGCCACCGACCTACGAAAAGGGACGCGCAATCCCTGAAGGAGGTGCCCGTGAGCCGGATTCCGCCACGCCTCGACACCGGCGACGGCACGGGCCGCGTCCCCGGAGGACGAACCACTCGACGAGCGGGGGCCGCGCCGGCCTGCGGGCCGGGCCCGGCCCGCTCCACGCCGACCGGGACCACGGCCGTCGGCGGGACATGACGCCCGCCGAGGCCGAGACCGCCGAACCCGCGGAGCTCGCCCCGCGTAACCCACCCCGAGGAGATGCCGACGGTGCGCGACTCGCACTACCCCTTCACCGCGATCGTGGGCCTGGAGGACCTCAAACTCGCCCTGGTCCTCAACGCCGTCTCCCCGCGCGTCGGCGGCGTGCTGGTCCGGGGGGAGAAGGGCACCGCCAAGTCCACGATCGTGCGGGCGCTGGCCGCGCTGCTGCCGCCCGTCGAGGTCGTGCGCGGCTGCCGCTTCTCCTGCGACCCCGCCGCCCCCGACCCCCGCTGCCCCGACGGCCCCCACGGGCCGCCCGGACCGGAGTCCGGTGAGGCGGCCTCCCGCCCCGCCCGCCTGGTGGAGCTGCCCGTCGGCGCCGCCGAGGACCGCCTCGCCGGCTCCCTCGACCTCGAACGCGCCCTCACCGAGGGTGTGAAGGCCTTCGAGCCCGGCCTGCTGGCCGCCGCCCACCGCGGCGTGCTCTACGTCGACGAGGTCAACCTGCTCCACGACCACCTGGTCGACCTGCTCCTCGACGCGGCCGCGCTCGGCACCTGCTACGTCGAGCGCGAGGGCGTGTCGGTACGGCACGCCGCCCGCTTCCTGCTGGTGGGGACGATGAACCCCGAGGAGGGCGAGCTGCGCCCGCAGCTGCTCGACCGGTTCGGCCTCACCGTCGAGGTCAGGGCGTCGCGGGAGGTGGACGAGCGGGCCGAGGTGGTGCGCCGCCGCCTGGCCTACGAAGCGGACCCGGAGGCCTTCGCCGCGGCCTGGGCAGGGAGGGAGGCGGACCTGGCCGCCCGGATCGCCGAGGCACGGGCCAGGGTGGCCCGGGTGGCGCTGCCGGACTCCGCGCTGCGGCGGATCGCCGCCGTCTGCGCGGGTTTCGAGGTGGACGGCCTCCGCGCCGACCTCGTCACGGCGAGCGCCGCCATCGCGCACGCCGCCTGGCAGGGCCGTACCGAGGTCACCGCGGCCGACGTCCGCGAGGCCGCCCGGCTCGCCCTCCCGCACCGCCGCCGCCGCGACCCCTTCGACGCGCCCGGCCTGGACGAGTCCAGGCTCGACGACCTCCTCGACGCCGTCTCCGACGACGGACCCGGCGACGGGCCGGGTGGAGGGCCGGACGGCGGGCCGGACGACGACGGCGGCGGCGGCGCAGGAGGGGGCGGCCGGGATTCCGGCGGCCCGGACGGCTCCGGACCCTCCGGCGGGCCGGACGGGAGCCAGGCCTCCGACCCCGGCGCGGACGGAGCACCGTCCGGCGGCGCGTCCGCGGACCCGCCCGGCGGGCCCGGCGGTGCCCCGCCGCCCGGCGGGCCCGGCGCGCCGCAGTCCGGTACGGCGGATCCCGGCCCGGCGGCCGGGTCCTCCTCCGGCGCGGGGAGCGGGGACGCGGCGCGGGAGCAGGTGGCCGAGGCCGGCCAGGTCCGCCGGGCCCGGCTGTTCACCGTGCCCGGCGTCGGAGCCGGAGCACCGGGACGCCGGTCGCGGGCCAGGACGCCCCTCGGGCGGACCACCGGCGCCCGGGTCCCCGGGGGGCGCCCCGCCTCCCTCCACCTGCCGGCGACCGTCCTGGCCGCCGCGCCGTACCAGCGGGAGCGCGGCAGGACCGGTCCGGGCCTGCTGGTGCGCCGCGGCGACCTGCGCGAGGCCGTACGGGAGGGCCGCGAGGGCAACCTGGTGCTGTTCGCCGTCGACGCCAGCGGATCCATGGCCGCCCGCCGCCGGATGCAGGCGGTCAAGGCGGTCGTGCTCGGCCTGCTGCTCGACGCCTACCAGCGCCGCGACAAGGTCGGCCTGATCACCTTCCGGGGCACCCGCGCCGACCTCGTCCTGCCGCCCACCTCCTCCGTCGAGGCGGGCGCCGCCCGGCTGCGCGAGCTCCCCACCGGCGGGCGGACCCCGCTGGCCGCCGGGCTCGTCCGGGCGGCCGAGGTGCTCCGCGTCGAACGGCTCCGCGACCCGGCCAGGCGGCCGCTGCTGATCCTGGTGACCGACGGCCGGGCCACCTCCGGCACGCTGGAGCAGGCCCATCGCGCGGCGGCGCTGCTGGCGGGGACGGCCGCGGTGGTGGTGGACTGCGAGGACGGATACGTCCGGCTCGGTCTGGCCCGGTCGCTGGCCGCCAGGATGGGCGCCGAGACCGTCCGCCTGGACGACCTGGCCGACCTCACCGACCTGGTCCGCAGGCGGCGGACCGCCGCCTGAGCCCGGCCGCGAGCCGCAGACGGCCACAGGCGTCCAGAGGCGTCCAGAGAGGCGTCCAGAGGCGGCCGCGGACGGTCGCGGACACGGCCTCCGGACATGACCGCATAGAAGTCGACCTGCAGAAAGGCGTGACATGCCACAGGGCAGACCTGCCAGCGTGCCCGACGACGGCCTGACCACCCGGCAGCGCCGCACCCGGCCGCTGCTGATCGTGCACACCGGCCCGGGCAAGGGCAAGTCCACCGCGGCCTTCGGCCTGGCCCTGCGCGCCTGGAACCAGGGCTGGCCGATCGGGGTGTTCCAGTTCGTCAAGTCCGCCAAGTGGCGCATCGGCGAGGAGCGGGCGCTGCGGGTCCTCGGCGACTCGGGCGAGGGCGGGCCGGTCGCCTGGCACAAGATGGGCGAGGGCTGGTCCTGGATCCAGCGCCCCGGCAGCGAGGCCGACCACGCCGCCGACGCCCGCGAGGGCTGGGAGCAGATCAAACGCGACCTGGCCGCGGAGACCTTCCGCCTCTACGTGCTGGACGAGTTCACCTATCCGATCAAGTGGGGCTGGATCGACGTCGAGGACGTACTGGCCGCCCTGGCGGGCCGCCCCGGCAGCCAGCACGTCGTGATCACCGGCCGCGACGCCGACCCGCGCCTGGTCGCGGCCGCCGACCTCGTCACCGAGATGGGCAAGGTCAAACACCCCATGGACGCGGGGCAGAAGGGGCAGAAGGGCATCGAATGGTGACCACGGCCCGGGTGGCCGGCCGTACCGGGGCGGGGCGGGCATGAGCGTTCCCGCGCCCAGGCTGGTGATCGCCGCCCCCGCCTCCGGGGCCGGGAAGACCACCGTCGCCACCGGCCTCATGGCCGCGCTGGCCCGCCGCGGCCTGGCGGTCTCCCCGCACAAGGTCGGACCCGACTACATCGACCCCGGCTACCACGCCCTGGCCACCGGCCGGCCCGGCCGCAACCTCGACCCGTGGCTGGTCGGGGAGGAACTCGTCGTGCCGCTGTTCCTGCACGGCGCCGCCGGGTCCGGCATCGCGGTGATCGAGGGGGTGATGGGCCTCTACGACGGCGCGGGGTCCGGTGAGTTCGCCTCCACCGCGCACGTCGCGCGCCTGCTGGACGCCCCGGTCGTCCTCGTCGTCGACGCGGCCCGGCAGAGCCGGTCCGTGGCCGCGCTGGTGCACGGCTTCGCCTCCTACGACACCCGGCTCAGGTTCGGCGGGGTGATCCTCAACCGGGTCGGCTCGCAGCGGCACGAGAACCTGCTGCGCGAGGCCCTCACCGAGAGCGGCGTCCCGGTCCTCGGCGCGATCCGCCGCAGCGACGCCGTCGCCGTGCCCTCCCGCCACCTCGGCCTGGTCACCGCGGCCGAGCACGGTTCCGGGGCGGCCGGGGCGATGGACGCCGCCGAGGCGCTCGTCGCGGGTTCCTGCGACCTGGACGCACTCGTACGGCTCGCGCGCACCGCCCCGCCGCTGCCCGGCGGCCCCTGGAACCCGGACCTCGCGGTGCGCACCGCCGCACCCGCCGGCTCGTCCGCCGCACGGGCCGGCGCGCCCCCCGCGGGCCCCGGTGCGTCCACCGCCGTGCGAGGGGTGCCGGACCTGCGGGGCGTGCCGCACGCGCCGGACGGCATCCGGATCGCCGTCGCCGGGGGCAGGGCCTTCACCTTCGGATACACCGAGCAGGCCGAACTGCTGGCCGCGGCCGGAGCCGAGCTCGCCGTGTTCGATCCGCTCACCGACGAGGACCTGCCCGAGGGCAGCCGGGGCGTCGTCATCGGCGGAGGCTTCCCCGAGGTCTACGCCGACGAGCTGTCCGCCAACGAGCCGCTCCGCCGGCGGATCGCCGCGTTCGGCGGGCCGATCGCCGCCGAGTGCGCGGGCCTGCTCTACCTCGCGCGGTCGCTGGACGGCAGGCCCATGTGCGGGGTCGTCGGCGCCGAGGCGGGGATGACCGGCAGGCTCACCCTCGGCTACCGCGACGCGGTCGCCGTCCGCGACTCGGTGCTGACCAGGGAGGGCGAGCGCTACCGGGGGCACGAGTTCCACCGCACCGCCGTCGAGCCCGCCCCGGACCGCCCGCTGTTCCGCTGGCGGGGAGGGGCCGACGGGTTCGCCGACGGCCGGGTCACCGCCTCCTACCTGCACCTGCACTGGGCGGGCCACCCCCACCTGGCCGCGCGGTTCGCCGCGGAGTGCGCCCGGCCCGGGGACCGCGCGGCCGCCCGCCGGGTCGGCTGATCCGAGGACCGCCCGGCGGGCCGGCTGACCCGGGGAGCGGCCCCGCCCCGGTCACCTCGCGAAGGAGTCGGGAGGCAGCCGCGCGGCCGGGAGACGGGGCGGATCCACCGCCACCCCCTCCATCCGGAGGATCGCCGAGAGCAGGCGCGCGGCGTGGTCGGCGGTGATCCGGTCGGAGGGGTCCCGCCGGAGCAGCCCTTCCAGCACCCTGCGGAGCGGGCCCGCCTTCACCGGCGGATCGGGATCGCGGTTGACGGCCTCGCCCAGCACCGCCAGGGAATCCGAGCCGGAGTACGGCGGGCGGCCCTCCACCGCGAAGTACAGGCTCGCGCCGAACGACCACAGGTCGGCCGCGGGGCTCGCGGTGAGGCCGCGGAGGCGCTCGGGCGCGACGTAGGCCGGCGCGCAGTGCAGCGGCACCGTGGTCGACGCGCTCGGATCCCCGTTCAGCGCCGCGATGCCGAAGTCCGACAGCACCACCCGGTCACCCGTCAGCAGGATGTTCCCGGGATTGATGTCGCGGTGCAGCACCCCCACCCCGTGCGCGTGCCGCAGCCCTCCCAGCAGCTGGAAACCGATCCACGCCGTCCAGTGCACGGGCAGATGGCCCAGGTGGGCCACCGTCTCCTTCAGGGTCAGCGCCTCCAGCAGCTCCATCACGATCCAGAGCCGCCCGCCCTCCTCCAGCAGGTCGTGCACCGCGACCACCGCCGGGTGGCTCAGCCGAGCGGCCGACCGGGCCTCGCGCATCGCCCGCCGCCGTGCGCCGTCCAGGTCCGCGCCGTCCGCGCGGAACAGCGGCTGAATCTCCTTGATCGCCACGTCGCGGCGGAGCCGCAGGTCGTGGGCGCGCCAGATGATCCCCGGACCGTCCCGCCCGGTCGGCGAGATCAGTTGATAGCGATCCCCCAGCGGTCGCCGCTTTCCCGTTCCCATGGACCACCTGCTGCACGTAGAAACCGGGCCCCTCCGTGCATTGATGCTTTCATCTGGAACGGTGCACGACCGGGTGACGGCATATACCGCATATAACGATTAAGTTGCATGCGTGTCATGGAACGCCATTTATGCCTTTTCTCGATTTCGGTGCTGACCGGAAAAGCATTTCCGGGGTGACCGGGACGGCTCAGGCCGCGCTGTGGCGGCGCAGGTTCACCAGCATCGCGTAGGTCTGCTCGGACGTCAGCCGGGCCGCCGGGTCCTTGCGGAGCAGGCCCCGCAGCACCGGCTCCAGGGCTCCCGCCCGCTTCGGCGCGCGCGGCGGCTCCTGCAGGGCCGCCATCAGCGCGGCCATGGAGTCCACCGTGCGGAACGGCGTCCTGCCCTCCACGGCCATGTACAGCGTCGCGCCGAACGACCACATGTCCGCCTCGCGCGTGCCGCCCCTGCCCTGCAGGGTCTCCGGCGCGATGAACGCCGGAGTGCCGCGCATCGAGGTCGTCGCGGTGCTCTCGAAGCCCGCGAAACCGAAGTCCGCCAGCACCACCCGGTCGCCGGTCAGCATGATGTTGGCGGGCTTGATGTCCCGGTGGACCACCCCGCCGTCGTGCGCGTGCCGCAGCGCCTCCAGCAACCGCCGCCCCATCTTCGCCACGAGCTCCGCGGGGAGCGGGCCCGCCTGCACCACGGTGTCGTGCAGGGTCAGCGCCTCCAGGAACTCCATGACGATCCAGAGCCGCTCGGCCTCCTCGGCCAGGTTGTGCACCGTCACGATGCCCCGGTGGCTCAGGCGGGCGGCCATCCGGGCCTCCTTGACCACCCGGCGCCGCCGCTCGGCCGCGCCGGGTCCCGGAGGCAGGGCGATCTCCTTGAGTGCGACGTCCCTCTCCAGCAGCAGGTCGTAGGCCCGCCACACGACGCCTGTCGCCCCCTGTCCCACGGGGGCGACGAGCTGGTACCGGCCGGCGACGATGGTGCTCACGAGGCAATGATCCCAGGGATCGGAGGTGAAGGCCTAATTGGACCGCTCCAAAAGTGATCGATTACCCCGAAAAGGTATGGATCTACGCCGTAAAGGGCCTCAGACGAGACCGATTCCGAGGCTGAGGGTCCCGGCTCCCAGGGAGATCCCGCCGAGCGCCACCAGCCAGATGAGCTTGTTGGGCCTGGTGTCCGAGGGGCGCACCACCGAGAGGAAGAAGCCGAGGGGCATCAGGATCGGCGCGGCCACGATCAGGGCCCGCGTCAGGCTCTTCATGCTCTCGGGCAGGTCGGCCTGGTCGATGTAGAGCAGGGCGACCAGGGCGAAGAGCACCAGGACGCCCGCGTGGGCGTGGCCCGCCCGCCACAGGCCGCGCCGGACCGGATTGTCGAGGTAGCCGGGGATGTCGCGCATGATGTGCGCGAGCAGTGAGAGACCGCCGAAGGCCACGGCGGGAACGGTGATGAGCAGCACTCCGGCGGTGCTCAGGGACGACGGCGACATGCGAAGGGTCTCCTTGATTGGATAGTTGAGCTACCCAATTATTGGGTAGCTCAACTATCCAGTCAAGTGATGGATTTGCCCCGGAGGTGGAGGGGGAGGTTGTCTGGCGGGTACGACCGGGGCGGCGGGCAAAGATCGCGGGCTGATCCGCGCGAAATGTCCGCCGGTTCGGGGAAGATACGAAGTGCAGACGTCCCCCAGGCGGAGGTGCCACAGATGGCTAGCAAGGACACCGGCGGCCAGAAGCAGACCGGCCGGACCGACCGTGAGGCGGAGGAGGTCGAGGCCTCCTCGACCTCCGACGTCCAGGAGCGCAACGAGAAGCTCTCGGACGATGTCGACTCGATCCTGGACGAGATCGACGAGGTCCTCGAAGAGAACGCGGAGGAGTTCGTGCGCAGTTACGTGCAGAAGGGCGGTCAGTAATAAGAAATGCGCGAATCCACCACTCGGGCAGACCTGGGGAGAGGCCGCGGACGGGGAGACCGCGGCATCGCCGCCGCCGGGGACGAGGCGGCGGCAGCGGCTGTCCGGCACCGTCAGCCGATCAGATGAACGGTCGCGATCTCGAAGGGGCGCAGCGGTAGCCGTACGGCGCCGCCGGTGATCTCCAGCTGCTCGCCCGCCGTGCCGAGCAGGTCGGCGCGGCGGGCGGCGGTGAAGGAGCCGCGGATCACGGCCTCGGTGGCGGCGGGGTGCTCGGCGACCAGGCGGACCTCCAGCGCGCCGCCGCGTTCGCGCAGCGCGGTCAGCACCACGCCCCGGCCTTCGACGGAGAGCCGCCCGCCGGTGTCCGCCGTGGGCTCGGCCGCCGGAGAGGCGCAGACGTCGCGTCCCGAGCCCGGTACGGCCAGCAGGTCGTGGCGATACTCCTCGGCCAGGCGCGGCAGGTCCGCCTCGTCCCAGGTGCCCGCGTGCGGGAGCACGGCGAAGCGCATCGTGGCAGGGCCGGGGCACTGGGCGGCGGGAGTGGGCAGCTGGGGGCCGGCGGGCCGTTCGCGGTGGGCGTTGCGGTCGCGTGACAGGTGGCCGACGGAGCGGAGCAGGGTCAGGGCGAGCTCTCCACCGGTCAGCTCGTACTCGGTGACCTGGTCGAGCAGGACGGCGAGGCCGCCCGCGGCGACGAAGCCCTCGGCGGGGAAGGTGGGCAGGGGGTGCTCGCCGCAGCCGCCCTCGGCGGTCAGGCCGCGCCGGACGACGGCCAGCTGCCCCTCGGCGAAGGACGCGACGGCGGGCCGGGGGAGCGGGGCGTGCCAGCGGACGCGGTGGTCGCGGGCGCGGTTGTCGAAGGAGGTCTCCAGCCGCAGGTACGGCTCGCCGGCGCGGAGCTCGGCGCGGGTGGTGACCGTGACGGGCTCGGTGTCCTCGGAGCGGCCGTGCTCCCAGGACTCGACGGGCCAGCGGTAGGCGCGCCGGATCTCCAGCACCGACACCAGCGGCCCGGCGCAGACGCTCTCGACCTCGACGGAGACGGGGGTGTCGACCAGGAGGTCGCGGCGGGGCGGCGCGTGGTCGTAGGTGTCCCCGGCGTCGCCGCCGTCGACGATGCGGCCGACGCCGTGGGCCTGCGCGTCGCGGGAGGCGAGGGAGAGGGTGCCGTCGGGGGCGACGGCGACGCGGAGCAGTCCGTTGTCGAGCACGCCCTCGGCGGGGCGGCTCCAGCGGGGGCCGTCCGGGGCGGAGGGGCGGGACGCGGCGGCCCGGTCCGGCGTTTCGGGGGCGGAGGGAGCCGGGGCGGAGGGTTCCGCGGCCGGGGGTGCCGGGGTGGAGGGAGCCGTGGCGGACGCTGCGGCGGGTCCGGGCGCCATGGTGGGTCCGGGCTCCGCGGCGGGTCCGGTGACGGGCGCCGCGGTCAGGACGGTGCGGCCGAGGGGCGGGACGGTGACGAGGGCGGCGACGGTGACGACGGGTTCGGCGAGGGTCCGCACGCGCCAGGGGCCGGGGCGGGCGGCCGCGCCGTCGAGGACGGCGCGGCGCAGGCCGGCGTAGTCGTACCCCGGGGAGCCGTGGCGGCCGACGACGACCGTGAACAGGTCCTCCTCGGCGCTCCAGGAGACGATCTCCTGGCCGGACGCCTCGCGGTCGTGGATCCGGCCGAGGAGCCGGGTGAGGTCGTCCACGACGGTCTCGTCGAGCAGGGTGGGGGCGAGCTCGAGCCGCTGCAGCGGCACCGGCTCCCCGCCGGGGCCGAGCAGGCGGGCGCGGGCCTCGGGGAGGTCCGCCAGGACCGGGCCGGTCCGGGTGAAGGGGGAGGGGTTGACGACGACGAGCCGGTCGCGGCCGGCCCGGTCGGCGAGGGAGGCGCTGACCAGGTCGACGACGGCCTGGGCGGTCTGCTCGGCCTCGGCGATGCGGGCGGCGACCTGCTGGGCGGTCTCGTCGGATCCGCAGCCGGTGACGGAGTCGTGTCCGCTGCAGGCGATGAGGCGGCGCCAGGCCGCGTCGAGGAGCAGCCGCACGGCGGATCCGCCGCCGTCCGGGTGGCCGGTGCCGGAAGCGCCGTCCCGGCCGGTGGCCCCGGAAGCACCGTGGACGCCGGAACCGCCGTGGACACCGGCGGCGCCGACGGCGGTGCCGGTGCCGCCTCCGATCCCGCCGGGCGGCCAGAGGGCGGCCAGCGGTTCGGCGTAGCGGATGAGGACGCGTTCGGCGCGTGCCATGGCCCGCTTGACGGGGACGCGGGCGGAGACGACGCCGGGCAGGAGGTGGGCGCGGGCGTGGGAGCGCAGCTCGCCCTCCACGACGGGCAGGCCGTCGACGGACGGGCCGCGGGCGGCGAGGTACTCGCCGAGGGTGGCCAGGCGCAGCCCGGCCGCGGTGACTCCCGGGTCGGGGGTGGTGTGGTCGTTGCCGTACATGGCCAGCACGGGGCCGTCCGGGTGCCAGGGGCGCAGCGTCTCGGCGAGGGCGGCCAGCCGGTCGGCCAGCGCCTCGGCGGGGCCGCTGAGCAGGTGGGCGGCGTTGCCGTACCCGCCGGGGAGGTACTGGGTCCGGACCGTGGTGCCGTCCGCGCCGGTCCACGCGAAGGCGGCGCGGTCGACGCGGGCGGGCACACCGCGCCAGAGGCAGGCGTGCTCGAACCCGGCCAGCCGGAGGATCTGCGGCATCTGGGCGCAGTGGCCGAACTGGTCGGGAAGATAGCCGACGCGCATCGCGCCGCCGAGCGCCTCGGCGCCGCGCACGCCGTACTCGAGGTTGCGGATGAGGGTCTCGCCCGCGCACAGGAACTCGTCGGCGAGGACGAGCCACGGGCCGGCTGCGAGGCGGCCCCCGGTGACGAGGGCCTCGACCAGCGGCCTGCGCTCGGGCCGCACCTCCAGGTAGTCCTCCAGCGCGGCGAGCTGGCCGTCCATGGTGAAGCGGTGGGCGGGGTCGGCGGCCAGGGCGTCGAGGACCCGGTCGAGCGTGCGGACCAGCCCGGCGCGGAAGCGCTGGAAGGGCAGGTACCACTCGCGGTCCCAGTGGGTGTGCGGGACGACGGTGATCTCGCCGATGCCGGTGACGTCGGTGTCAGGCGCCATGGGCTCCCCCGGGTGAGTCCGCTCCGATGATTCCCCGCGCGGCCACGATATCGGCGGGCCGCGCGGCGGGTGCGGGGTGCGGGGATTCGAGAACCCGGGCGGACCGGGTTCGCGCTGAGCTGATCGAGGGGAGTGCATGGGGGACGGATGGGTGAGTAGGGTCAGGCGTTAGGCGAGCACACCGGAGGGCTGTCGGCCTTGCCCTCCGGCGTCGCTCGAACATGTACGGAAGTTTTGGAGGGAGTCGCGTGGCATCGCACAGGGACCTGCCCGCCGGCATGGTGAACCACATCTTCACGAACACCGGCAACTCCTCGTTCACCGAGTTCGTCGGGTCCTACGCGCCGGAGCTGCTGCCCGGCCGCAACGACAACCTGGCGGCGCCGGTCGGCGACCAGATCGCGCACGCGACCACGATCGTCGCGGCCACCTGCGCCGGAGGCGTGGTGATGGCCGGGGACCGCCGGGCCACCTCCGGCAACATCATCGCCCAGCGGGAGATCGAGAAGGTCTTCCGGACCGACGACCACTCGTGCATGGGCATCGCCGGGGCGGCGAGCACCGGCATCGAGATGGCCCGCCTCTACCGGGTGGAGCTGGAGCACTACGAGAAGATGGAGGGCCGGACGCTCTCGGTGGCGGGCAAGGCCAACCGGCTCGCCACGATGATCCGGGGCAACCTGGCGATGGCGATGCAGGGCCTGGTGGTGGTGCCGCTGTTCGCGGCCTACGACCCCGACATCGACGGCGGCCGGATCTTCAGCTACGACGTGGGCGGCGGGCCGTACGAGCAGTTCCACCACCACGCGATCGGCTCCGGTTCGATCTTCGCGCGGGGCTCGCTGAAGAAGCTCTACCGGGAGGGGGCCTCTCCCGAGGACACCGTGATGGCGCTCATCCAGTCGCTCTACGACGCGGCCGACGACGACTCGGCGACCGGCGGGCCCGACGTGACCCGCAGGATCTGGCCGGTGGTCGCCACGATCACCGCCGACGGGTTCCGCAGGCTGCCCGACGACGAGGTCGCCGAGTACGTCCAGGCGACCGTGGCCGGCCGCATGACCAACCCCGACGGTCCCGTCGCCCCGCTGCGCTGACACGAGCCGCGCTGACACGAGAGGAAGAGCACCACGGTGTCCATGCCCTTTGGATATGCGTCCCCTGAGCAGATCATGCGGGACAAGGCGGACTACGCGCGCAAGGGCATCGCGCGCGGCCGCAGTGTGGTCGTGCTCCAGTACGAGCACGGCATCCTGTTCGTCGCCCCCAACCCCTCCCGGGCGCTGCACAAGATCAGTGAGATCTACGACCGGATCGGGTTCGCCGCGGTCGGCCGCTACAACGAGTTCGAGGCGCTGCGGCTGGGCGGCATCCGCTACGCCGACATCAACGGCTACACCTACGACCGCTCGGACGTGACCGCGCGCGGGCTGGCCAACCTGTACGCGCAGAACCTCGGGCAGATCTTCACCGAGTCGATCAAGTCGTTCGAGGTGGAGGTGGTGGTCGCCGAGGTCGGCGACACCCCGGAGACCGACGCGATCTACCGGCTGACCTTCGACGGCTCGGTCTTCGACGAGCACGGCATGGCCGTGATGGGCGGCCAGGCGGAGGCGGTGACCACCCGGCTCAAGGAGCACTACCGGGAGGGCATGACGCTCGCGCAGGCGCTGGAGGCGGCGCTGGCCGCGCTGACCGAGCCGGGCGGCGAGCGTCCGCCGGTGGGGCAGCTGGAGGTGGCGGTGCTCGACCGCAACCGCGAGCACCGCAAGTTCCAGCGGCTCGTCGGCTCCCGGCTCGAGACGCTGCTCGCCGAGGCGGCGGCGGGGCGTGCCGCGCAGGCTCCGCCCGCGGAGTCGGAGTCCGCGCCCGGGGCCGTCTCGGCCCCGGAGAGCGGCGCCGGCCCGGCGGACGGTCCGGCGACCGGCCCCGAGGGCGACATCGACACCGGCTCCGGCGGCTGACCCCTCTCAGGTGAGGGGTACGGCGGGCCCGCCGTACCCCTCGCCTGGGGTGTGACGCGGATCACCGGCCCCTCGCCCAACCGATCACCGGGAGGCGCCGTCGTAACGGGCATGAAGCGATCTCTTGCAGCGGCCTCCGCGGTGTTCGCCCTCGCCCTGGCCGGAACGACCGCGGCGGAGGCGGCGGCGGTCCCGGACTTCCCGAACCCCAAGATCTTCGGCACCTCGTTCCAGCGCGACCCCGGCCACGACTTCACCAAGCGCATCAGTCCCCGCAGGGACGGCGTCCTGCGCGGCTGGATCACCTACGTCGGCTCCCGCCACGTCGAGTACGAACCGATCAAGTGGAAGAGGGCCAAGTACGCCGAGGGCTACTTCGTGGGCCCGCCGGAGGGCGACGTCACCGCCTACGCCTCACCGGTCGCCGGGGACGTCGTCTATCTGAGCGCCTTCGGCTGCGGCAAGGCCAGGACCGGCACGACCGTGAGCCCGAAGACCGGCCTGGGCGTCAAGCGCTGCTCCCGCAAGGCGCTGCTGGCCAACGCCAAGAAGAGCAGGATGCCCGGACTCATCACCGTCTACAAGGGCAAGATCGTTAAGTTCCAGGAAATCTACACGCCCTGAGTCCGCTTACGCCCCCGGGCCGGGGGGCATAAGCCCCCCGACCGAAAACCCCGACGGATCCTTCCCGCTCGAGGTGCCTGGCGAATAGTGTGAGGAAGCGACCCTCCGCTCCTTGCCGGAGCGGCTTCTCGCTTCCCTCTGCCGAGGCAGGCGACGGCCAAGCCCTGACCGTTTCGAACACAAGGACCACAACAGGGAAGTGACCCCCCTGCCGGGTGAACCCGACAGTCCCCTCGCTAGGAGAACGATGGACCGCCGCATCTTCGGGCTTGAGAACGAATACGGTGTCACCTGCACGTTCCGGGGGCAGCGGCGGCTGTCACCCGACGAGGTCGCCCGCTACCTCTTCCGCCGGGTCGTCTCGTGGGGCCGGTCGAGCAACGTCTTCCTCCGCAACGGCGCGCGCCTCTACCTGGACGTCGGCAGCCACCCGGAATACGCCACCCCCGAGTGCGACAACGTCATCGAGCTGGTGACGCACGACAAGGCGGGCGAGCGCATCCTCGAGGGCCTGCTCCTGGACGCCGAGAAGCGGCTCCGGGAGGAGGGCATCGCCGGAGACATCTACCTGTTCAAGAACAACACCGACTCGGCCGGCAACTCCTACGGCTGCCACGAGAACTACCTGGTCGGACGGCACGGCGAGTTCGGCCGCCTGGCCGACGTGCTGATCCCCTTCCTGGTCACCCGGCAGATCATCTGCGGCGCCGGCAAGGTGCTGCAGACGCCGCGCGGCGCGGTCTACTGCGTCTCCCAGCGGGCCGAGCACATCTGGGAGGGCGTGTCCTCGGCGACCACCCGGTCGCGGCCGATCATCAACACCCGCGACGAGCCGCACGCCGACGCCGAGCGCTTCCGCCGCCTGCACGTCATCGTCGGCGACTCGAACATGAGCGAGACGACCATGCTGCTCAAGGTCGGCGCGACCGACCTGGTGCTGCGCATGATCGAGGCGGGCACGGTGATGCGCGACCTGTCGCTGGAGAACCCGATCCGGGCCATCCGCGAGGTGTCCCACGACATGACCGGCCGCCGGCGGGTGCGCCTGGCCAACGGCCGGGAGGCGTCCTCGCTGGAGATCCAGCAGGAATACCTGGCCAAGGCCCGCGACTTCGTGGACCGGCGCGGCGGCGACGAGATCAGCCACCGGGTGCTGGAGCTCTGGGAGCGCACGCTCAACGCCGTCGAGACGGGCAACCTGGACCTGGTCGCGCGGGAGATCGACTGGGTGACCAAATACCAGCTGATCGAGCGCTACCGCGCCAAGTACGACCTGCCGCTCTCCAGCCCGAGGGTCGCCCAGCTCGACCTGGCCTACCACGACGTCCACCGCCGCCGGGGGCTGTTCTACCTGCTGCAGAAGCGCGGGGCGGTGGAGCGGGTGGCCTCCGACCTGAAGATCTTCGAGGCCAAGTCGGTGCCGCCGCAGACCACCCGGGCGAAGCTGCGCGGCGAGTTCATCCGGCGGGCGCAGGAGAAGCGGCGCGACTTCACCGTCGACTGGGTGCACCTGAAGCTCAACGACCAGGCGCAGCGGACCGTGCTGTGCAAGGACCCGTTCCGCAGCGTGGACGAGCGGGTGGACAAGCTGATCGCGGGCATGTGACGCCGCACCCGGGCGGCGGGCGGTCCGCCGCCCGGGTACGGCGGGAGCGGCCGGGCGGTCCGGCGCCCGCCGCGGAAGGGCGGTGAGCGGCCCGCCGCGGGCGGGTGGCGCGTGTTCCCCGGGATGAACGTTTCACGCTTATCCCTGCCGTATGCGGCAGTCGGATAGTGTGGCGCGAACCTGACGTCTGCTTGAGGGATATCGAATGCGCCGCCGCAGCCTGGCCGTACTGGCCGCAGTGCCTCTGTTGTTCGCCGCAGCCTGCGGCACCGATCAGAGCGGCACCAAGCCCGCCGCCGGCAGCGGCATCAAGGTGACGGGCGACGTCGGCAAGAAGCCGACGGTGACCTTCCCGGCGGGCGCGCCCGCGAAGAAGTCCGTCGAGGAGACCGTCAAGGACGGCTCCGGCGCGGAGTTCAAGGTCGGTGACAACGTCATCGTCAACTACACGGTCTACACGTGGGACGGCAAGACCAACGCCGCGGCCATGTCCACCTATGACACGGGCTCCCCGGAGACCATCCCGGTCAGCGACCAGCTGCCGTCGGTCCTGAAGGAGGCGTTCGTCGGGGCCAAGCCGGGCGGCCGCCACGTCGCCGTGGTGGCTCCCGACAGCCTGTCTCCGCAGCAGCTGGAGCAGGCCAAGCAGCAGGGCCAGGCCGAGGTGACCCAGGTGCTGGTGCTGGACATGGTGGGTGTGGAGCCGCCGGCGCCGAAGCCCGTCACGGTGGACGGCAAGGCCACGGACCCCGGCGTCAAGGGGGTCAAGGTGACGAACCCGGGCGCCGGCAAGACGCCCACGCTGACCACGAAGACCGGTGAGAAGGCGCCCAAGGAGCTGGTCTCCAAGGTCGTCATCAAGGGCACCGGCCCCGAGGTGAAGTCCGGCCAGAAGCTCATGGCCCACTACATCGGCAAGATCTGGGGCACCGACAAGGAGTTCGACAGCAGCTGGGGCCGGGGCGAGCCGGCGACCTTCCCGATCGGCGTCGGCCAGGTCGTCAAGGGCTGGGACCAGACGCTGGTCGGCCAGACCGTCGGCAGCCGTGTGCTGGTCAGCATCCCGCCGGACCTCGGCTACGGCGAGCAGGGCAACCCGCAGGCGGGCATCAAGGGCACCGACACCCTGGTCTTCCTGGTGGACATCGTCGGCGCCTACTAGACGCAGGCCCGTCCGGCCGCGACGCCCTCCCCGGGGGGGCGTCGCGGCCGGCAGGGCAGGGGCGGGCCCGGTCGCGCACCCATGCGGCCGGGCCCGCCGCATGTTACTGACATCTCCCCCAATAGCGGGTTAGGGTGGGCGCATCCACCGATCCAGGGGGAGCCGGATGCGTCCTCGGGCCCTGCTCGTCGTGCTCTCGCTCGCGCTGGCCTGCGGCTGCACCGCGGGCGGGCAGGCGGGCCCGGACATCACGGTCGGCGGCGACTTCGGCGCCGAGCCGGAGATCGGCTTCCCCGCCGACGGTCCTCCGGAGGACCTGAGGGTCCGCGAGCAGATGGCCGGGACCGGCGCCGTGGTGGAGCCGGGCGACCTCGTCGTCGCCCACTACACCGCGCACGTGTGGGACGGCCGGGACAACCGCCTGCTGGCCTCCAGCTTCGACCAGGGGGTGCCCGCCTCCTTCCCGCTGAACGGGGCGGTCACCGGCGTGGGCAAGGCGCTCCAGGGCCACCGGGTCGGCAGCCGGGTCGTCGCCGCGATCCCGCCGGAGGAGGGTTACGGGCCCAATCCGCCCGGCGGGATGAGCGCCGGGGAGACGCTGTTCTACGTGATCGACGTGCTCGGCGCCTTCCCGGCGGGCGCCGCCGCGCAGGGGTCCGGCGGTTCGGGGCGGCTCGCCGGAGTGAAGATCACCGGCGGTCCCGGGGAGCGGCCGGCCCTCACCCTGCCGGACGGCCGTCCCCCCGCCGGTCTGGAGACCGAGGTGCTCGTCCGGGGCAGGGGGGCGAAGACCCAGGCGGGCCAGCTTCTCGTCGTCCAGTACGAGGGCAGGGTCTGGGGGTCGGGCGCCGCGCTGGACTCCACCTGGCGGACCGGGCGGCCCAAGGCCTTCCGGATCGGCAAGGGCGCCGTCATCCCCGGCTGGGACCGCGCCCTGACCGGCGTCCCGGCCGGCAGCCGTGTCGCGATGGTCGTGCCCCCGGCCCTCGGTTACCGGCAGGGGCTGCCGCCTCTGGTCAAGCCCTCCGACACCCTCGTCTTCGTCGTGGACGTGCTCGCCGCCTACTGAGCCGCCGCCGACCCGACCGCCGACCCGACCGCCGACCCGCGCCGGGCCCGACCACCGGCCTGCGCGCCACCTGTCGCCCGCCCGGGACGGACCGGGCGGACCGGGCGGAGCGGGTCGATGGGGCGGCGGCCGGGCGGACTAGACTCCGGCCGTGAACGGCGACGATCTGAGCGCGGTGGCGGTCCTGAACGATCCCGTACGGCGGGCGGTCTACGAGTACGTGGTCGCCCAGGGCCGTGAGGTGGGGCGCAACGAGGCGGCCGAGGCGGTGGGGGTGCAGCGCACACTCGCCGCGTTCCACCTGGACAAGCTGGTCGAGGCCGGGTTGCTGGAGCCCGGGTTCAAGCGGCTGGGGGAGCGGACCGGTCCGGGGAGCGGCCGGCCGGCCAAGGTCTACCGCCGGGCGCCGGGGGAGTGGCAGGTGAGCGTCCCGTCCCGCGACTACCGCACGCTCGCCCTGGTGTTGGCCGAGGCGGTGGACCTGCTCGGCGGGGACGAGCGGGCCGAGGAGGCCGCCCGGCGGGCGGGGCGCAGGCTCGCGGGCGGGCGGGGCGAGCCGGGGCCGGGCGGCCAGGACCCGCCGCGCGGCCGGGAGGAGGCGACCGGCGGGCCGGACGCGGCCGGCGGGCCGGACGCGGCCGGCGGGCCGGACGCGGCCGGCGGGCCCGGTGACCCCGGTGACCTCGGCGACCTGCTGCGGCGGCGCGGTTACGAGCCCTACGAGGAGGACGGCCGCCTGCGGCTGCGCAACTGCCCGTTCCACGTCCTGGCCGAGGAGCACCCGCTGCTGGTCTGCTCGATGAACCTGGCCCTGTGCAGAGGGCTGCTGGAAGGGCTCGGCCGGGACCCGGACCGGGCCCGCTCGGATCCGCGGCCGGGGGAGTGCTGCGTGAGCCTCTCTATAAATAATAAGAATTGACATAGAAGGCATAGGGATGGTCTGCTGAGGCCATGCATCTGGCACAGTTGAACGTCGCCCGCCTCCGTGCGCCCCTGGACTCGCCCGAGATCGCCGGGTTCGTCGCACTCCTCGAACCGGTCAACAAGGTCTCCGACGAGTCCCCCGGCTTCGTCTGGCGGCTCAAGGAGAGCGAGGACGACCCCCAGGCCACGGTCCAGCACGACTACGGCGACGACCTGGTGATCAACTTCTCCGTCTGGGAGTCGCGCGAGGCGCTGTGGAACTTCGTCTACCGCAGCGCCCACCTGCCGGTGCTGCAGCGGCGCCGGGAGTGGTTCCTGAGCATGGCGGAGCCGTACTCGGTGATGTGGTGGATCCCCGAAGGGCACATCCCCTCGCTGGCGGAGGGGATGGAGCGGCTGGAGCTGCTCAGGCGCGAGGGCCCCGGCCCACGGGCCTTCACGTTCAGGGACTTCCGCGACGCCGGGGACGTCCCCGGGGGCGGGGGCGACGGCGCGGGCTCCTACGGCAGCAGCGAGGCCGCCAGCCTGCCCGCGGCGGCCGAGGCCAGGAAGTAGGACAGGTCCTCCTCCAGCCCCCGCCCCATGGTGGACAGCCGCACCGGAGAGGCCTTCAGCGCGTCGTGCAGCCCGTCCACGGGCACGGGGACCAGCTCGTGCCGCTCGCCCAGCGGCCGGGCCTGCTCGGCCACCCGGGCGCCGAAGTCGCCCGGCAGCTCGGGCACCGCCACCCGGGCGGGGGCCAGGGCGACCCGGCCGTAGGCGGTCAGAGAGTGGTGCGACAGCCCGAGGTGCCGCTCGCGGAGGTCGCCCTCGCTGACCCGCAGCGCCGCGACCGGGCGGCCCGACAGGACCGCGGCGGCGTTGACCGCCTCCCCGGCCGAGACGCCGGAGAAGCCCCACCGGGTGCCGCTCCCCAGGTTGCCCGGCCCCTGGGTGACGACCGCGACGTCCGCCGACAGGACGTGCCGGGCCGCCAGCAGGCCGGTGTGCACCGTCACCGCCTCCACGTCCCCGCCGAAGGACTGGCCCGTGGTCACCGTCCCGCACAGCCAGCCGATCTCCCTCAGCCGCGCGCACGACATGGAGAACCAGGCGGGCAGCGCGCCCCCGTCGAGCATCACGTAGGCGACCCGGACGCCGGGGCGGGAGCCGTACAGGCCGCACAGGACCGCCGGGAGGGCCGAGTGCAGGTCGGCGACGACCACCGGCATCCCGTCCAGCGAGTCGGCCTCGCGCAGGACCTCGTGGTGCGGGGAGTCCTGCTCGTCGGCGCCGAGCACGGTGGCCTGCAACGGGGTGTAGCGTGCCTTCACCAGATGTCCCGGTCCGTGTGGATCTTCCGGTAAACGGTCGGGAAGCGCCACCACCATGGCGTAACCTCCCGTACCGAGACCCATCGCGAGCGCGGTCGTGTTGAGCAGCACCGCGTCGCCGGGCTCGGGGCGTCCCACGAGGGCGGGATAGGCGAGCGCACGCGCCTGGCCCTCCTCGGTGGCGACGTCCAGCTCCACCGCCCCCGGCCATTCGCGCCGGATCCGTACGACCTCGCCCCTGCGCCATCTGATCACGCGGGGAAGGGTAGCGTCATTTGAACAGGGAGGGAGGCCGGATGTCACGCCGGAAGACCGAGCGGCTGCTGAACCTCGTGATCTGCCTGCTCGCCACGCGGCGGCCGCTGAGCGCCGAGCACATCCGCCAGGCCGTGCCCGGCTACGACTCGGCCAACGACGAGGCCTTCCAGCGGATGTTCGAGCGCGACAAGAACGAACTGCGCGAGATCGGCATCCCGATCGAGGTCCAGAAGGACCCCTGGGAGGAGGATCCGGGCTACCGGATCGTCCGGCAGGCCTACGAGCTGCCCGAGATCACCCTGGAGCCCGACGAGGCCGCCGTCGTGGGCCTGGCGGCCCGGGTGTGGCAGCGGGCCAGCCTGGCCGAGGCGGCCAGCGGGGCGCTGCTGAAGCTGCGCGCCGGGGGAGTGGAGACCGACGAGACCGGCGGCATGCTCGGCGGCGCGCTGGAGCTGCGGGTCGACACCCGCGACCCGGCCTTCCCGGCGCTGTGGGAGGCCGTGCGCGACCGGCGCCCGGTCCGCTTCCCCTACCGCGTCGCGGCCGGGGAGAGCGTGCTGACCCGGACCGTCGAGCCGTGGGGCGTGGTCAGCCGCCGCGGCCGGTGGTACGTCGCAGGCCACGACCGCGACCGCGACGCCCCCCGGGTCTTCCGGCTCAGCCGGATCACCGGGCCGGTGGTCCCGGCCGGCCGCCCCGGCACCGTGACGGTCCCCGAGGGCGTCGACCTCAAGTCGATGGTGGGCTACCGCGACGACGGGCCCCTGACCCCGCGCACCGCGGTCATTCGGGCCCGCGAGGGCGCCTGCCAGGGCCTGCGCCAGGTGGCGAAGGCCGTACGGCCCGCCGGTGAGGGCTGGGACGAGCTGGAGGTCCACTTCACCGACCCCGAGCGGCTGGCCGGCTGGGTCGCCGGGTTCGCGGCCGACGCCGAGGTGGTCGGGCCGCCCGACGCCCGCGAGGCCGTCATCTGCCGCCTGAAGGGAGCACTGGCATGATCGTCAGGACCGGACCCGGTACGGCGGGCACGGTGAGCGGGGCGGCCCCCGCGGGCCGCCCGTACGGCGAGCGGGGAGAGGCGACCCGGCGGCGCCCCGGGTGCGCCGGCGCTCTTCCGATCACCGACGAGAGGATGGTGCACCAGTGAGCGGGACGGCCGACCGGTTGCCGAGGCTGCTGGCCCTCGTGCCCTACCTGATGTCCCACCCCGGGGCGGAGGTGCCCGAGGTCGCGAAGGTCTTCGGGCTGACCGAGAAACAGCTCATCGACGACCTGCAGCTGGTGTGGATGTGCGGGCTGCCCGGCCACACCCCCGGCGACCTGATCGACGTCTCCTGGGACGGCGGTGAGATCGTCATCGACAACGCCGAGACCATCGCCCGCCCGCTCCGCCTGGGCGTGGACGAGGCCAGCGCGCTGCTGGTGGCGCTGCGCATGCTCGCCGAGATGCCGGAGTTCGGCGAGCGCGACGCGCTGGCCCGGGTCATCGCCAAGTTCGAGCAGGCCGCGGGGGAGGGCGCCGCCGCGGTCAGCAGCCAGGTCGCCGTCGAGGTGGACGCCACGCCCGACGCGCTGCCGGCCGTCAACGAGGCGCTGCGCCGCCGCAGGCGGCTCTCTCTCCGCTACTACGTGCCGGGCCGCGACGAGATCACCCCGCGCGAGGTCGACCCGATGCGGCTGGTCGTGGTGGACGGCCGCTCCTACCTGTCGGGCTGGTGCTACCGGGCCGAGGCGGTGCGCCTGTTCCGGCTGGACCGCATGCTCGACGTGGACCTGCTGGACGTGGCCGCCGACCCGCCCGCCGACGCGGTGCCCGACGAGGTGACGCCCGGGGTGTTCCGCCCCTCGCCCACCGACGAGCTGGTGGAGCTGGAGCTGACCGCCGCGGGCCGCTGGGTGGCCGAGTACTACCCGTGCGAGCGGGTCGAGGAGCTCGGCGAGGGCCGCCTGCGGGTGGCGCTGCGGGCCCGCGACCAGAGCTGGCTGCTCCGGCTGGCGCTGCGCCTGGGCGGCACCGGCCGGGTCGTCTCCCCGGCCTCGCTGGCCGAGAGCGTGCGGGCCGCGGCCACGGCGGCGCTGGCGCGCTACGAGTCGGTCCGCTGAACCGGTGGCGGACAGGCGGCGGACGTACGGCGGGCAGGCGGTCGGGAGTCGGTCCGCTGAACCGGTGGCGGACAGGCGGCGGACGTACGGCGGGCAGGCGGTCGGGAGTCGGTCCGCTGAACCGGTGGCGGACGTACGGCGGACACGCGGTTAGGATCCGGTGACATGAGCTGGATCCTCGCCGCGGTCGGACTGGGCTTCGCAGGAGTGGCGGTCCTGGGCCTGATGGGGGCCCGCGTGCTGTTCGCCACCCGTGAGCTGGGCCGGGAGGTGGACCGGACGCGGCGGCGGCTGGAGGGCGTCCGGGACCCCTCGGCCGGACGGCCGGACAAGGACCGGAGCGCGGAGGGATGAGTCTGCGCCCCGGGCAGCGTACGATCGGCACAGAGACTGCACGTCGCTCGGCTTAAGGATGTGTCATGCCCAATCTCGGAGCCCCTGAACTGATCATCATCGGGGTCATCCTGGTGCTGCTCTTCGGCGCCAAGAAGCTGCCCGAGGCCGCTCGCGGGCTCGGCCGGTCGCTCCGCATCTTCAAGGCGGAGACCTCCAAGCTCCGCGAGGACGACGAGACCACCGAGGCGACCGCCACGGTCGTGCCGGCGCAGCCCGTCGCCCCGGCCCCGCAGCAGATCGCCACGCCGGCTCCGGCCGCCGCGCCGACGGCCGAGGAGCAGGCCCGCGCCCTGGAGGAGCAGGCGGCCCGGCTGCGCGCCCAGTCGGGGGCTCCCAAGCAGCAGTAGGCTGCACGCCGTCCTCCTTCCTGAACACCTCACTCCTCGGACCGGGATTCGCGAATGGCACTGCTGAAGTGGCCCAAGCCGGGCCGTAACGGGTCCGTGTCGTCCGAGGAGGCGGCCGACGGGCGCATGCCGCTCATGGAGCACCTGCGCGAGCTGCGCAACCGGCTGATCGTCGCGCTGCTGGGGCTGGTCGCCGGCATCATCCTCGGGTTCGTCTTCTTCGACCCCGTCTGGAACTTCGTCTCCGCGCCCTACTGCAGCCTCCAGCAGTCGCATCAGCTGCGCGGGGAGTGCACCTTCCTCGTCCTCGGCGTCTTCGAGTCCTTCTTCGTGAACCTCAAGGTCGCCGCGATGTTCGGGCTGGTCGTCACCTCCCCGATCTGGCTCTACCAGATCTGGGCCTTCGTGACGCCCGGCCTGTACCGCAACGAGAAGCGCTACTCGCTGGCCTTCCTGGGGATGGCGGTCCCGCTCTTCCTCGCAGGCGCGGCCCTGGCCTACTTCGTGATGGACACCGGCCTGGCCATCCTGCTCGGCTTCGCGCCGGAGAACGCGATCCCGACCATCACCCTCGACGAGTACCTCGGGTACGCCCTGGTACTCCTCATCGTCTTCGGCGTCTCCTTCGAGCTGCCGCTGCTGATGGTCTTCCTCAACGTCATCGGCGTGCTGCCGCGGGCCACGGTGGCCAAGCACCGCCGCATGGTCATCTTCCTGATGTTCGTCTTCGGGGCGATCGCCACCCCGGGTGGCGACCCGTTCACGATGATCGCGCTGGCGCTGCCGATGGTGATCCTGTTCGCCCTCGCCGAGGGGGTCATGTTCCTGCGGGAGCGCAGGGCCGCGGGCGGGGACGACTTCTCGCACCTGTCCGACGACGAGGCGTCGCCGCTCGCCGCCGACGACTCCCCGGTCGAGCGGGCCGCCCCGCTCGGGGACGACGATTCTGCTCTCGATTCGAGAACGACCGATACTGATTCCGCCAAATAGGCGATAAGTTCCGGTTCGTGCCCGGAGAGATCGCCGTACTCGTCAATCCCGCCGCCCGCGGCGGCCGCTCGCGCGGCCTGCTCGCGCCCGTCCTGGACCGCCTCCGGCGGACCGGCGCGGAGGTCTCGGTGATCCTCGGCGACTCCGCCGAGGACGCGCTGGAGCGCGCGTGCACCGCCGTGGCCGAGGGCCCGGACGCGCTGGTGGCCTTCGGCGGGGACGGCCTGGTCCACCTCGCCGTCCAGGCGGTGGCCGGGACCGACGTGCCGCTGGGCATCATCCCCGCCGGGACCGGCAACGACATCGCCACCGCTCTGGGCCTGCCGGCCAGGGACGCGCTCGCCGCCGCCGACATCGTGCTCGGCGGCCGGGTCCGCACGGTCGACGCCGTCCGGATCGGCGAGGACGAGTGGTTCGCCGGGGTGCTCTGCTGCGGCTTCGACTCCCGGGTCAACGAGCGGGCCAACCGGCTCACCTGGCCGCCCGGCATGGCCAAGTACCTCGTCGCGCTGGTGGAGGAACTGCGCGACTTCGCCCCCATCCCGTTCAGGATCGACCTGGACGGCGAGGTCGTCGAGGTCGAGGCCATGCTGGTGGCGGTCGGCAACACCCGCTCCTACGGCGCCGGGATGAAGGTCTGCCCGGGCGCGCTCCCCGACGACGGCCTGCTGGACGTGACGATCCTCGGCGCCGTGCCCAAGGGCCGGTTCCTGCGCGCCTTCCCCAGCGTCTACCGGGGCACCCACATCGACCATCCCGCCGTCACGATCAGGCGGGCCCGCCGGGTGGCGCTGGAGGCCTCCGGAGTGGTCGCCTACGCCGACGGCGAGCGGATCGGCCCGGTCCCCCTCGTCTGCGAGGCCGTCCCGGGCGCGCTGCGCGTGCTGGTGCCGTAGGGCGGGCGCGGCCGGCACCATGAGTCCAGCCGGCGCGGCAGGGCGGGTACGGCCGGTGCCGGGGCGGGACCGGCGGGCGGACCGCGGGCCGTATCCGGCGGAGGGCGGACCGGAATGGCGATATCGGTAGGCTGAAGATTATGACGACCCCTGCGGAACGCTACGCCGCCTTCCGTCAGAGCCAGACCGAGAGCGGACCGGCCCTGACCTCGTTCCGCGGTCTGTACGACTTCGAGCTGGACGAGTTCCAGCTGGACGCCTGCCGCGCGCTGGAGGCGGGCGACGGAGTCCTCGTGGCCGCCCCCACCGGATCGGGCAAGACCGTGGTGGGGGAGTTCGCCGTCCACCTGGCCCTGGCGCAGGGCCGCAAGTGCTTCTACACCACCCCCATCAAGGCCCTGTCCAACCAGAAGTACAACGACCTGGTCAAGCGGTACGGCGCCGCCAAGGTCGGCCTGCTCACCGGCGACAACAGCGTCAACGGCGAGGCCCCGATCGTCATCATGACGACCGAGGTGCTGCGCAACATGCTCTACGCCGGTTCGGGCACCCTGACCGGGCTCGGCTTCGTGGTCATGGACGAGGTGCACTACCTGGCCGACCGGTTCCGCGGCGCCGTCTGGGAAGAGGTGATCATCCACCTGCCCGAGTCGGTGCGGCTGGTCGCCCTGTCGGCCACGGTCAGCAACGCCGAGGAGTTCGGCGAGTGGATGGGCACCGTCCGCGGCGACACCTCCGTCATCGTCGACGAGCACCGCCCGGTCCCGCTCTGGCAGCACATGCTCGTCGGCCACCGCATCTACGACCTGTTCGTCACCGAGGAGAACGGCGGGCGGCCGCTGGTCAACCCCGACCTGCTGCGCCTGTCCCGCGACGAGGAGCGCCAGGCGTTCGGCAGGGGCCGCCGCGGCTACTCCCGCCCGCGCAGGCCGGGACCGCCCAACCGGGCGGAGGCCATCGAACGGCTCGACGCCGAGGGCCTGCTGCCCGCGATCACCTTCATCTTCTCCCGGGCCGGCTGCGACGCCGCGGTCCAGCAGTGCGTGTTCGCCGGGCTCCGGCTCACCACCGACGCCGAGCGCCACGAGATCCGGCAGATCGTCGACGAGCGCACCGCGCACCTGCCCGACGAGGACCTGGCCGTGCTCGGCTTCCTGGAGTGGCGCGACTGCCTGGAGCGCGGCCTGGCCGCCCACCACGCGGGCATGCTCCCCACCTTCAAGGAGGTCGTGGAGGAGCTGTTCACCCGCAACCTGGTCAAGGCGGTGTTCGCCACCGAGACCCTCGCGCTGGGCATCAACATGCCCGCCCGCTCCGTGGTGATCGAGAAGCTCGACAAGTGGAACGGCGAGACCCACGCCGACCTCACCCCGGGCGAGTACACCCAGCTGACCGGGCGGGCCGGGCGGCGCGGCATCGACGTGGAGGGCCACGCGGTGGTCCACTGGCAGCCGGGCACGGACCCGCTGCACGTCGCCGGGCTGGCCAGCACCCGCACCTACCCGCTGCGCTCCAGCTTCCGCCCCTCCTACAACATGGCGGTCAACCTCGTCGGCCAGGTCGGCCGGGAGCGCGCCCGGTCGCTGCTGGAGTCCTCCTTCGCGCAGTTCCAGGCCGACCGCGCGGTGGTCGGCATCGCCAAGCAGCTGCGCCGCCACGAGGAGGCGCTGGCGGGCTACCGCGAGGCGATGACCTGCCACCTGGGCGACTTCACCGAGTACGCCGCGATGCGCAGGGCGCTGTCGGACCGCGAGTCGGAGCTGTCGCGCCAGCGCGGCGCCGCCCGCCGCCTGCAGGCGGTGCGCTCGCTGGAGGCGCTGCGGCCCGGCGACATCATCCGGGTGCCGGGCGGTCGCCGCGCGGGCCTGGCCGTCGTGCTGGACCCGGGCCTCAACTCCCGGGGCGAGGGGCCGTCCCCGCTGGTGCTGACCATCGGCAAGCAGGTCAAGAAGTTGTCGGCGGCCGACTTCCCGGTCCCGGTGGAGCCGGTCGAGCACCTGCGCATCCCGAAGAACTTCAACGCCCGCTCCCCGAAGGAGCGCGCCAACCTCGTCTCCTCCATGCACGCCAAGATCGGCCACCTCGACCTGGGCAAGCCCGACCGGGCCCGCGACCACGCCGGTGAGGACGAGGAGATCCTCCGCCTGCGGCGGGAGATCCGGCAGCACCCCTGCCACGGCTGCGACGAGCGGGAGGACCACGCCCGCTGGGCCGAGCGCTACCACAAGCTGCTGCGCGAGACCGAGGGGCTGCGCCGCCGGGTCGAGGGCCGCTCGCACGTCATCGCCCGCACCTTCGACCGGGTCTGCGGGGTGCTCGACCGGCTCGGCTATCTCGACGGGGAGGACGTCACCGCCGAGGGCCGCCGCCTGGCCCAGCTCTACACCGAGCTGGACCTGCTCACCTCCGAGTGCCTGCGGGCCGGGATCTGGGACGACCTCGACCCGGCCGAGCTGGCCGCGTGCGTGTCGTCGCTGGTGTTCGAGTCCCGGCAGGCCGACGAGGCCCGCCAGCCCCGCATCCCCGCGGGCGGCGCGCAGCAGGCGATGGCGGAGATGATCCGGCTCTGGGGGGACCTGGAGGCGATCGAGAGCGACCACGGCCTGGCGTTCATCCGCGAGCCCGACTTCGGCTTCGCCTGGGCGGCCTTCCGCTGGGCCAAGGGGCACACCCTGGACGCCGTGCTCGGCGACGGGATCAACGGCTCGGAGCTGGCCGCCGGTGACTTCGTGCGCTGGACCAAGCAGCTGCTGGACCTGCTCGGTCAGATCTCCGACGCGGCGCCCCGGGACGGCAAGGTCAGGAAGAGCGCGGGCAAGGCGATGGACGCGCTCCGGCGAGGCGTGGTGGCGTACTCCTCCGTCGGCTGACCGGCGTCCCCGTTCGAAGGACGCCCGTCCGCAGGCGGGCGCCCGGCTCGCGCCGGTGGACCGGCGTCCGAGTCCGAGGGACGCCCGCAGGCCTTCGGTCACTCCGTCCGCCTTGCGCGGGCCGATCGGCGTCCACCCGCCGGTTGGCTGACCGCCCGGTCAATACCTTGTGACGGCCGGTGCGCGGAACGTAACCCCAGGGTCCGTTTTCGGGACGATCCCACCGGAGATCTCCATGGAGGAACCTGTTGGCCCGCCCCCCAGGAGGTAGGGATGTTCGCCCTCGCCGCCGCACTGCTGTTCCTGCTCGCCCTCATCTTCGAGATCGCCGGTGTCGCCGTCGGCAGCGTCGTCACCGTCACCACGCTCGGCACCGCCGGACTCCTGTGCGTCGCGCTGCACCTGATGGGCGTCGGTGCGGGCTGGAGCCTGAAGAGGTAACCGAGTCCGCAACGCCGCTCCCGCGGCCCCGAGGTCGCGCCCGTACCCCGGGCGCGGCCTCGGTCGTCCTTCCGCCGAGGAGATCGTCCGGGGGAGTCGGGCGGCCGGCGCCTTGTGTCAGCCGAAGGTGCGTCCGATCGCGCCGAGCGCCTCGCGGAGGATGCGGACGGCCTTCGGGCCGACCCCGTGCATCGCCAGCAGTTCGGCCTCGGTCAGCCCGGCGACCTGGGCGAGAGTGGTCAGGCCGGCGCCGGCATCCTCCAGCGACGCACCGGACGGCACCGCATCAGGCGAGACTGAAGCGGACCTCCCGGGTGGCCGGGTCGGCGCGTGTCAGCCGCACCCGGACCGGCTCGCCCAGCGGGAGACGCTCGCCGTCGCAGCGGGCCACCACCGGGGGGTCGACGACCTGGACCTCGCCGCCCGAGCCGTCCTCGTCGGTGCCGATCACCACGGCGTCGAACGTCTGGCCGACCCGCTCGCGGAGAACGAACGCCTCCACCAGGTTCACGCACTCGCGCTCCGCCGCGCCCGCGCGCCGCCCGGTGGCCCGCATGACGTCCGGCAGCTCGGGCAGGGCCCGCTGGACCTCCTCGGGCACCGGCTCGCCCGCCGCGACGGCCAGGCAGATCTCGGTGGCGTAGCGGTCGACGAGGCGGCGCAGGGGAGCGGTCACGTGGGCGTACGGCGCCGCCACCGCGGCGTGGACCGCCTCCTCCGGCGGCTCTCCGTTGAAGGCCACGTAGCCGGCGCCGCGCAGCAGCACCGTCGACTCCTCCAGGAACGCGGCCTGCTGCGGGATCCGCGGGTCGAGGGAGTGCACGACGTCGCCGTAGGAGGCGTCCTCGGGCCACGGCACGTTCAGCGCCGCGGCCGCCCGCCGTACCCGGGCGACCGCGGAGGCCGGGGCGGGCGGCAGCACCCGCAGCAGGCCGATCTCGGCGTCCAGCATCATCGTGGCGGCGGCCATGCCGGTCATCAGGGAGATCTGCGCGTTCCACGCCTCGGCGTCCAGCGGGGCGCGCAGCTCCACCCGGTAGCAGCCGTCCGCGCCGGCGACCACCTCCTGCTCCGGGACGGGCAGCGTGACGCCGTCCCTGGCCCGCTCCAGCGCCAGGCGGAGCCTGCCGATCTCGGCCAGCAGGCGCAGCGTGCCGTCGGCGGTGCCGGTGTCGACCGCCGCCTGGACGTAGTCGTAGTCGAGCCGCTCGCGGCTGCGCACCCGGGCCCGGGTGACGTCGGCGCCCACGACCTGTCCGTCGGCGTCCAGGTCCAGGCACCACAGCGCGGCCGGACGGACCGCGCCGGGCAGCAGGCTCGCGGCGCCCTCCGACAGCACCGGCGGATGGAGCGGGATCCGCCCGTCGGGCAGGTAGACGGTCTCCCCCCGGAGCCGGGCCTCGGCGTCGATCCTCCCGCCCGGCCGGACGAACGCCCCCACGTCGGCGATGGCGTACCAGACGCGGTAGCCGCCGGGACGCTCCTCCAGGTGCAGGGCCTGGTCCAGGTCCGTCGCGCCGGGCGGGTCGATCGTGATGAGCGGCAGATCGGTCCGGTCGAGCGCGGGCAGCCGGGGCACCTCGGCGACCCACTCCGCCTCGTCGATCACGGCGCGCGGGAACTCCTCCGGCAGCTTCAGCTCCCGGCGGATCCGCTCGAAACCCTCCTCGAGGCGCGGGTGGCACTCGCCCGGCACCCGGATGCTCCTGTACGGCACGGCGATCAACCTACCGCTCCCCGCCGTGCGGGCCGTACCGGACACTCCACCCGGCGCGGTGACCGTCTGGTCATCAGTCGTGAACCCGATTTAAAGTCGTGAGTCATGATCAATGTGGATCGATCCCTCCTTGTCGACATCCTCTGCGACCAGCTGCAGGAGTACTACGTCTTCCCCGACGTCGCCGGGGAAATCGCGGACGTGCTCCGCGAGCGCCTGGCCCGGGGCCGCCACACCGGGCTGGACGACGAGGACTTCGCCGAAGCGGTCACCGAGGACCTGCGGTCGGTCAACGGAGACAAGCACCTGGGCGTGCGCCACAGTCCCGACGCGATTCCCGGGCAGGAGGCCGCCGAGTGCTTCGACGCCGACCTCTACCGTGCGGAGGCCCGGCTCGGCGGGTACGGCTTCGCGCGCGTCGAGCGGCTCGACGGCAACGTCGGCCACCTCGATACCCGGGAGATGGTCTCACCGGAGATCGCCGGGCCTGCCGCGGTCGCTGCGATGAACCTGGTGGCCCCCACCGACGCGCTCATTGTCGACGTGCGCCGAAACGACGGGGCTCGCCAGGGATGGTGGCGCTGCTGTGCAGCTACCTGTTCGATGAGCGGACCCCGCTCAATGACATCTACGACCGCCCGACCGGCCGTACCACCCAGTACTGGACACTGCCGTTCACGCCGGGGCCGCGCTCCGGCGGGAGCAAGCCGGTCTACGTGCTGACCAGCGGTACGACCCGGGGGATGAAGGTCCTCGCCGGGCCGCGGCCGCCGAGGCCAGGCGGGCGCTCGGTGACGTCCCGATCCTGATCAGGTTTCCCAGTCCAGGGCGGCCGCCAGACGCTTGAGCGGGCTCGCCAGGCCGTACCGCTCGCCGAGGGAGGCGAGGGCCTCCGGGTCGCGGGGCGCGGCGGGCAGGGCCAGGTCCGTTTCCGGGACCGGCGCGTCGGGGGCCACCCGGACCACCGCCGGGGCGACGGCCAGGTAGTCGCGGGCGGCGGCGAGCCTGGTGTGCTGGGCCCTGGTCAGAGCGGAATCGTTCGCGTCGGCGGCCTGGAGCAGCGCGGCGAGCGAGCCGAACCGGGTGATCAGTGCGGCGGCGGTCTTGTCGCCGATGCCGGGGACGCCCGGCAGGCCGTCGCTGGGGTCGCCGCGCAGGACGGCGAAGTCGGCGTAGGAGCGGCCGGGGATGCCGTATCTGCCGGTGACGGCGGCCTCGTCGACGGGCTGGATGTTCTTGATTCCCCTTACTGTGTAAAGGACGCGGACCGGGCGCGCATCATCCACCAGCTGGAACAGGTCCCGATCGCCGGTGACGATGTCGACCGGGCCCGCGGAGCGGGCGGTGAACGTGCCGATGACGTCGTCGGCCTCGTAACCGGCCACCCCGATCCGGGCGATGCCCGCCGCGTCGAGCACCCGCTCGATCACGGTGATCTGCGGGACGAGGGCCTCCGGGGTCTCCTCCCCGCCGTCGGCGGCGAGGCGGTGGGCCTTGTAGGACGGGATGGCCGCCACCCGGAAGGCGGGCCGCCAGTCGGCGTCCATGCAGGCGGCCAGCCCGCCGGGGGAGTGCTCCCGGACCAGCGTGGCGATCATGTCGAGGAGGCCGCGGACCGCGTTGACGGGTGTGCCGTCCGGGGCGGTCACCGACTCCGGAACCCCGTAGAAGGCGCGGTAGTAGAGGGACGGGGTGTCGAGTAGCAGCAACATGACGACTCCACGGCGCGGGGTAGGGGACCAGCGACACGGTAGCGCCGATGACGCGCCGGGGTGCGGCCGGTCTGCCGGAGCGGCGCTCCTCGCCGGGCATCGGGAGCGCCGCCGCCCGGCCGGACCGTCATCCCGGAGAGCCGGGCGGGATGCCGGCGCCGCCGCCCGCCGCCGTCCGGGCGAGGCGGGCCCGTGAGCGGAAGGTGCGGCGGTAGGTGTCCGGAGGCACGCCGACCGTGCGGCTGAACTGCCGGCGCAGTGTCGTGGCGGTGCCCATGCCGGTGGCCGCCGCGATGGTCCCGACGCCGTCGTCGGTGGTCTCCAGCAGTTCCTGGGCACGGCGGATCCGCTGGGTCAGCAGCCATCGCAGCGGGGTGGTGCCGGTCACCGACCTGAAGTGGCGGCCCAGGTTGCGCGAGCTCATGTTCGCCTGGCGGGCCATGTCCTCCACGGTCAGCGGCCGGTCCAGCCGTTCGGCCACCCAGGGGAGCAGGTCCGCGAGCGGGTGGTTGTCCGGGGCGGGCACCGGGGTGGTGACGAACTGGGCCTGGCCGCCGTCCCGGTGCGGCGGCACGACGAGGCGGCGGGCGACCGTGTTCGCGACCGAGGAGCCGTGGTCGAGGCGGACCAGGTGCAGGCACAGGTCCATGGCCGCGGCTTTGCCGGCGGAGGTGAGCACGCTGCCGTCGTCCACGTAGAGGACGTCCGGGTCCACGTCCACCGCGGGGTAGCGGGCGGCCAGGTCGCGGGCGTGCGCCCAGTGCGTGGTCGCGCGCCTTCCGTCCAGCAGGCCGGCGGCGGCCAGCACGAACGCGCCCGTGCAGAGGGAGGCCACGCGTGCGCCCGCCTCGTGGGCCGCGCGCACCGCGTCGACCAGCTCGGCGGGCGGGTCCACGTCGACGTCGGCCCATCCGGGGACGATCACGGTGCGGGCGAGGGGGAGCCGGTCGAGGCCGTGGTCGGGCTCCAGCCGGAACCGGCCGACGCGTACGGCGCCCGGCCCGCAGACGGTGACGTCGTACCAGGGGACCGTCACGCCGTCCGGGGCGGCGGCGAAGACCTCGTACGCCAGGGAAAGCTCGAAGTGCAGCATGCCGCCGGTGGCGGCCAGCGCGACGGTGTCCACGTCCGGAATTGTACGCATGATGGCGTTCCAGACGCTCATAGCGAGGTGCCGGCCCCTGACAGAATGATCACAATGAATCACTTGAGCACAGGAGGACCCATGGGATCGGGGCAGACGGTGGCGGTGTTCGGCGCGTACGGGCACACCGGGCGGTTCGTGGTGGCGGAGTTGCGGGAGCGCGGGTTCGTCCCGGTGGCCTCCGGCCGCGACGCCGGCAAGCTGGAGGCGCTGGCGGCGTCCGCACCCGGGCTGGAGACCCGCACGGCGTCGGTCGACGACCCGGCCTCGCTCGACCGCGCACTGGCCGGTGCGGCGGCTGTGGTCAACTGCGCCGGGCCCTTCGCCACGACGGCCGCCCCCTTGATCGAGGCGGCGCTGCGCGCCGGGATCCCGTATGTGGACGTGGCGGCCGAGATCGAGGCCAACGCCGACACCTTCACGCACTTCGCCGACCGCGCCCGCGCCGCGGGAGCGGTGATCGTCCCTGCGATGGCGTTCTACGGCGGCCTCGGCGACCTGCTGACCACCGTCGCCATGGGCGACTGGAGCGCGGCCGACGAGGCGCACGTCGCCTACGGGCTGAGCAGCTGGCACCCCACCGCCGGGACGCGCGCCGCCGGCGCGGTCTCCCGGCAGCGGCGGGACGGCCGGCGCGTCGTTTACACGAACGGCCGGCTGGAGTACCGCCAGGACGACCCGCCGATCCTGGAGTGGCCCTTCCCCGACCCGATCGGTCCCCGGACCGTCATCGGGGAGTTCACGATGGCCGACGTCGTCACCGTTCCCAGCCACCTGCCCATCCCCGAGGTGCGCACCTACATGACGGTCGAGGCCGCCCGGGACCTGTCGGCCCCGGACACGCCGGCCCCGGCTCCGGCCGACGAGCACGGGCGATCGGACCAGACCTTCCTCGTCGACGTCGTCGTGCGCTCCCGCGGCGGCGAACGGCGCGCCGTGGCGAGCGGCCGGGACATCTACGCCGTCACCGCCCCGCTCGTCGTGGAAGCGGTCGACCGGATCCTGACCGGACGTACCAGGACCGTCGGCGTCGCCTCCGCCGGCGAGATCTTCGACGCCGCCGACTTCCTCCGCGCGCTGTCGCCGTACGTTTCCGTGGAATCCCGCCCGTAGCGGATTCGGAGGGTCGCGCACCGCCGGACCCGCGCATCCGCCCGGACGGGGAACCCCTCACCGGAACGGTTCATGTCAAGGACGCCGAAGGCCGCTTCCCCCAGGCTCTCGCCGGGGGGCGGCCCCCCGGCCCGTGAGGAATTCGGCGATCGGCTCGGCCTGGCCGAAGACGGCGTGCCCGACCTCGGGGAGCAGGTTCACGGTCGAGTGCGGGACGCACTCACGGACGCGCCGCGCGGTCCGGTGGGAGTCGAACATGGCGTCACGGCCGCCGACGATGACGAGCACGGGCATGGTGAGGCCGCGCAACGCGTCGTCGGGGAAGACCGGGAGCCTCTCCCTGCGCGGGTTGAAGTGCGTGAACGTCAGGACGACGGCGTCGAGTGCCTGCCGGTCCCTCTCCGGGTCCAGTCCTGCGACGGCCATCGCCGACTCGCGCAGTCCGCCGCGCCGGAACGGGCGGGCCAGCAGTGCCTTGAAGATCCAGCCGACCTTCTGCCGCCCCACGCCGCCGGGGCACATCAGGGCCAGGCGGGTCACTCGTCCCGGGCGGCGGATGGCGTAGTCGAGGGCCGTCCAGCCGCCGAGGGACGTGCCGACGAACGCGGCGTCGGCGATCCCGAGCCCTTCCAGTACGTCGTCCAGCCAGAGGGCCACGACGTCGGAGTCCAGGGCGGGGCGCGAGGGCGCGCTCAGGCCCGGCTCGCCGACGAGGTCGACGGCGTACGTGCGGAAACGCCGGGACCAGGTGGCGACGTCCCCCCGCCACATCGACGTGTTCGCGCCCGAGCCGTGCAGCAGCACCAGGGGCGGCGCGTCCTGCGGGCCGGAGGCCAGGACGAAGGTCTCGCCCTCGCGGGTCGGCACCCGTACGTGCTCGGCGGGAACCGGCCAGGTCTCCAGCACCTGCCGGTAGCGGTCGCGAAGCTCGCGTTCGCCGGCCTCGGACTTGTAGATCACGGTCATGGCGACTGCACCTCCGGTCGCGCGTCGAGCGCGTCGAGATCTGGAACGGACCCCGCGTGGCCGGATCCGTCCGGCCCACCGGCGGGGGAGCGCGGAGCAGGAGCGGCCGCCGCCACGTCCTGTTCCGGCACGGCATCGGGACCGCCTCCTCGGCGACAGGCGACAGTGAAGCCCCTGTCACCGTGTCAAGGTCAAGCGGGGTGAGCCCGTGAGACCGCCAGGCATCGCGTGCCGCCCTCCGGCGTTCAGAACCGCGTTCAGCTTCTCTCAGTCCCCGCATCCGCCTGCCGATGAGACGCCGTACCACGTTGCAAGGATGAGGAGACATCCGTGATGAAACTTTCCGACCTGGGGGTGGCGAAGCGACTGGGTCTCATCGTCGCCGTCGGCGTGCTCAGCCTGGGCACCGTGGCCGGCATCGGCGCGGTGAGCCAGAGCCGGCTCAGCGACCAGTCCGAGCTGGTCGCCAACCTGGAGGCCGCCACCGCGGCCCTCAACCACCTGGACACCCGCGCGGTCGAGCTGAAGGTCGGCGGATACCTCGCGCTCGCCGGCAGCGACATCGACCAGCTGGTCGACGAGGAGGTGCCCGGCGACATCGACAGCCTCAACAAGGCCGTGGCCGCCTTCGACGCGCTGGAGCTACCCGCCGACCTGGAGGCGAAGTTCGAGGAGGTGCGCCGCAACGTCGAGCCGATGAACCGGTTCATGACCGAGTTCGTCACCGCGGGCCGGCGCGACCCGGCCTCCATGCAGGGCGGGATAGAGAAGATCCACGCGCAGAACGACCTCATCGACACGCCGCTGGACGAACTGAAGGAGGAGCTCGGCCCGCGCACCGCGCAGGCCCAGACCGAGCTGCACGACATGGTCGGCTCCACCCGCACGCTGTCGGTCGTCGTCGCCCTGCTCACCGCGGCGCTACTGGTGGGGTTGTCGGTCCCGCTGGTGAAGTCGATCACCCGGCCGATCGGCCGGGTGGGCCGGGCCGTCGCGGCTCTGGCCGCCGGTGACCTGACCGCCCGTTCCGAGGTGGACAGCACCGACGAGCTCGGCAGGATGGCCGCCGGGCTGGACCAGGCGATCGAGGCGCTGAGCGCGTCGATGCGCCAGATCTCGGGCAGCGCGGCCACGCTGGCCGGTGCGTCGGCGGAGCTGAGCACCGTGGCGAGCGGCATCGCCGGTGCGGTGGACGACACCACCGTCCGCACCCGCGCCGCCTCCGCGCAGTCGGAGGAGGTCTCCCGGCATGTGCAGACGGTGGCGGCCGGTTCGGAGGAGATGGGGCAGTCGATCCGGGAGATCGCCCAGAGCACCAGCGAGGCGGCGCGGATCGCCTCCTCTGCGGTGAGCGAGGCGGAGCGGGCCACCCGGACGATCGCCACGCTGGGCGAGTCGTCGGCCCAGATCGGGCAGGTGCTGAAGCTGATCACCTCGATCGCCGAGCAGACGAACCTGCTCGCCCTGAACGCCACCATCGAGGCCGCCCGCGCCGGCGAGATGGGCAAGGGCTTCGCCGTGGTCGCCGGCGAGGTCAAGGAACTCGCGCAGGAGACGGCCAAGGCCACCGACGACATCAACACCCGGGTCGCGGCGATCCAGCGCGACACCGAGGGCGCGGTCGAGGTCATCGCGAAGATCAGCGAGGTGATCGCCAGGATCAACGAGTACCAGACGACGATCGCCAGCGCGGTGGAGGAGCAGACCGCCACCACCCAGGAGATGAGCCGCGGGATCACCGACGCAGCCGCGGGCTCCGACCGGATCGCCCACGACATCGGCGAGGTGGCCGCCGCCGGGGACCAGTCCCTGCAGGGCGCCCGACAGGCCGAGCAGGCCAGCGGCGAGGTGGCCCGCACCGCCGATGAACTGCGCGAGCTGGTCGGACGGTTCCGGCTGAACTGAGCCGCACGGCCCGGTTCCCCTCACGAGCCGGCCGCCCGGGTCGAACGGACCGTAAGGGAGCGGGATCGCGTCCGGAGCGCGCTACTCGGCGCCGGTCGGCGGGTCCCCCCGAGTGAGACGAACTTCCTCTGGCTGGGGTCGGGGGAGGAGTTCGCCGGTTTTGCCGGTTTCGCCGAAACCTGCGCCGCACATGATGTCAACGTCCGGATCTTCCCCGGTGACGGTGTACGGGTGACGATCGGCGAGCGGAAAGCCAACGACGCGTTTCTGGCGGCGGCTGAGGAGTACCGCCGCTCCCGTGTTGAACCGCTGTTGAAAGCGGACTCGCCCGGCAGCGGTGCGAGGCTCTCCGCCGTCAGGCGGGGAGACGCTTGATTACCCGGCCGGGAGATCGGCTCTCACGGGTGGAGCGCCGCACCCGAGCGGTGGTGCGCCGGGCGGAGGCGCGCAGGCGTGTTCGCTCCGCCTTTTCCCTGACGGTGCGCGCCGGTGCCCGTCGGCAAGCGCCGACGGGCACGGTTCGGTCGAAGCCGCGCAACTCCTGGCGCCATCTCCCGCATTGCGGTGAGAACGCCAGGGAAGGCCTTCGTGCGGTGCTCGCCTCCTCTCGCGGGGAAACGGAGCCGGCACCGGCCTTTCCCGCGGTGGGTCAGTGCGCGGCCTCGTACTTCTCCACGATCTCGCGGGCGATGCGGCCCCGCTCGCTGACGGTGTGTCCCTGCTGCTTGGCCCAGGCGCGGATGTCGGCGCTCTTCTCCCGGCTGAGTGCGCGGGTGGCGCCGCGCCTGCGCTTGGGTGCAGAAGCGCTCAGATCGCGGCGGGCGCCGGCCACGAAGGGCGCCAGATTCTCGCGGAGCTTCTTGGCGTTGACATCGCTCAGGTCGATTTCATAGCTGCTGCCGTCAATTGCGAAGGAGACCGTCTGGGTAGCCTCACCTCCGTCGAGGTCGTCGATGAGGATTTCCTGGATCTGCTTTGCCATGAGGGGCTCCTTTAATCAAACCGAACGTGATTCACGATAGCGGGTCGATGGCCTCCATGGCGTGACAACCATCCGGTGTTTCGCCGACCGGGATGTGATGGCACCGCATCGCGGCGAACGGGAAAGGGAGCTGACCGGTCGCAGAGCTGTTAAATCGCGGTGAAGAAGCAGCCGCAGGATGCCGTTCTCCGTCGTTCTCCGCCGTCCGCCGCCCGCGCCCGGCTGCAGACGACGACCGGCTACGTCGGCAGGCCGGTCGGGACCGGGATCGGCAGGCCTCCGGGCTCACGGGGTTCCCGGCCCAGCCGCCGGACCGGCTTGATCGACAGCAGCGCCGCCACCACCCCGGCCGTGACCAGGGCCGACCCCAGCATGAAGGTGCGCGGTTCGACCAGCGCGGTGACCGGACCGGCCAGCGCCTGCCCGACCGCCATGCCCGCGACCGACCCGGCCACCTGATAGGCGTTGACCCGGTTGACCACGTCCGGCGCGACCTGCGTCTGCACGCTGGTCGACCACATCACCGACCAGAACGCCAGCGCGCACCCGCCGAGCAGATGCCCGGCCATCAGCAGCGGCAGCGGCAGCCCGAGCGCGACCGTCAGCGGCACCGCCGCGTACCCGCTGATCGCCGCCGCCCCGGCCGCCAGCGGCCTGCGCGGCCTGAGTCTGATCGCCACCAGCCCGCCCAGCACGGTACCGAGGCCGAGCGCCGCCATCACCCAGCCGTAGTCGGCCCCGATGATCTGCGACGACAGCGGCACGTACGGCCCGACCACCAGAACACCCCAGAACACCCAGACCAGGATGACCGACCACATCCAGCTCCTGGCCTTGAACTCCTCCCAGCCCCTGCGCAGGTCGCTCAGCACGTCGGAGGGCTCCGGCCTGGGTACGGCGACCCGGACCAGCAGCAGGCACACCCCGCTGACCAGGAAGGTCGCGGCGTCCACGGTGTAGACGACGACCGGCCCGGTGGCGACGATGAGGACTCCGGCCAGCGCGGGACCCGCCAGCTGGGTGACCGCCTCGGCGATCTTCAGTGTCGCGTTGGCCCGCTGCGGATCGTCGGCGACCAGGGGGACCATGCCGTTGACGCCCGGTTCGAACATCCCGGCGGCCATGCCCGACACGGACGCCGTCACCAGCAGCAAGGCGTAGGGCGGAGCGCCGTCCAGGAAGGCGACGGCCACGACCCCCTGGGTGACGACCCTGACCGCATCCGCGCCGATCATCAGGCGCCGGGCGCCGATCCGGTCGGCGACGATCCCGCCGAACAGCATGACCAGCACGGCCGAAGCGGTCCAGAGCGCCAGCACGTAGCCGACGCCCGCGATCCCGTAGACTTCGCCGACGGCCAGCGCCGAGGCGACGGGCATCATCGCGTCACCGAGCAGCGAGATCGTGCGGGCCCCGAAGTAGAGGGTGAAGCTCTTCGTCCACATGGGCCCCAATTCTGGATTTTTCCAGATCAGAGCACTGGTGTCTCAAATGACATCATTGAGTACATTTACGCCATGCCTCTGGACTGCCCGGAAACGCCCCCGACGCCCTCCGACCCGCATCGCGTGGTCGCCGTGGTCGCCCCCGGTCAGGAGCTCTACCCGGTCACCTCCGCCTCGGCCGTCTTCGGCTACCACGGCCCCGACATCCCCCAGCACTACAGCTTCAGCCTGTGCGCCGAACACCCCGGTTCCCTCCCCACCACCATCGGTGCCCCCATCCAGGTGGACAGCGGCCTCGAAGTCCTCGACGACGCCGGCACCGTGGTCATCGCGAGCTGGACCCTCACCCCCTCACCCGCCGTCCTGCGGGCGGTCTCCCGCGCCCACGCCCGAGGCGCCCGCATCATCGCCGTCTGCGCCGGGATCTTCGTCCCCGCCGCCCTCGGTCTCCTGGACGGCCGCCGCGCCTCCGTCCACTGGGAGCTCTCCGGCGAGCTCGCCGCCCGCCACCCGCGCGTCATCCCCGACGACACCGTCATCTACGTCGACCACGGCGACGTCGCCACCGCGGGGGCCTCGGCCGCCACCCTCGACCTCTGCCTCCACCAGGTCCTCCAGGAGTACGGCGCGGCCCACGCCATGCGCATCGGCCGCCAGCTCGCCGCCGGCCCGCACCGCGAGGGCTGCCAGCGCCAGTACCCTCCCCTCCCCACCGCCGGCCCCATGCCGGACTCCCTGGCCCCCCTGCTCGAATGGCTCCTGTCGCGACTGCCCGACCAGATCACCGTCGAGGACATGGCCGCCTACTCGGGCGTCTCCTCCCGCACCCTGACCCGCCAGTTCACCGACCAGCTCGGCGTGCCGCCCGCCCGCTGGCTGCTGGAACGCCGCCTGGCCGCGACCCGCGCCCTGCTGGAGGAGACCGACCTGCCCGTCGAGACCATCGCCACCCGCGTCGGCCTCTCCTCGGCGGTCAACCTCCGCCGCCGCTTCCACGCCGCCCTGCGCACCACCCCGGCCGCCTACCGCCGCTCCTTCCGCTGAACGCCCCGGACGGCGACGCCGATCCGGCGGCGGGAGCCGTACGGCACGCCGCCGGGGTCCAAGGACTCCGCCGGGTGCCCCCTCGCCCGGCGCGGCCGGCGGCCGTGACCGCCGGCCTCCGCCGGAGCCGGGGCGGCTCACGGAGAGGAGGACCCCTTAGATTGGTCGGCGTGACAACGGAGTCCTACGACCTTTATCCCGTCGCCCGCCTGGCCGCCGCGCAGGAGGCGACCGCCGCCGCCGGGCTCGACGCCCTGCTGCTCACCCCCGGCCCCGACCTGCGCTACGTGACCGGCTACCAGGCGCTGCCGCTGGAGCGGCTCACCTGCCTGGTGCTGCCCGCCGAGGGCGACGCCTTCCTGATGGTGCCGCGGCTGGAGCTGCCCGCGGCCGAGCACTCCCCGGCCGCGCGGCTCGGCATCGAGTTCGTGGCCTGGGACGAGACCGACGACCCCTACGCGGCCGTCGGCGCCCGCCTGGGCGCGGCGGCCAGGGTCGGCCTGGCCGACCGGATGTGGGCGATGCAGTCGCTGCGCTTCCGCGACGCGCTGCCCGGAGCCGAGCAGGTGCTCGCCGGGACGGTCCTGCGGGGCCTGCGGATGCGCAAGAGCGCCGCCGAGGCCGCCGCGCTGCGCGAGGCCGGAGCCGCGATCGACGCGGTCCACGCGCAGGTGCCCGGCTTCCTGAAGGCCGGGCGGACCGAGCGCGAGGTGGGCCGGGACATCGCCGAGGCGATCATCGCCGCCGGACACGAGACGGTCGACTTCGTCATCGTCGGCTCCGGGCCCAACGGCGCGAGCCCGCACCACGAGCTGTCCGACCGGGTCATCCGGGCCGGCGAGCCGGTGGTGGTCGACATCGGCGGGCAGATGCCCAGCGGCTACTGCTCCGACTCCACCCGCGTCTACTCGGTCGGGGAGCCCCCGGCGGACTTCCTGCGCTACTACGACGTGCTCCAGCGCGCCCAGGAGGCCGCCTGCGCCGCCGTACGGCCCGGCGTGCCGTGCGAGGCGATCGACGCCGCGGCCCGCGAGGTGATCGCGGCCGAGGGCTACGGCGAGTACTTCATCCACCGCACCGGTCACGGCATCGGCCTGGAGACCCACGAGGAGCCCTACATCGTCGCGGGCAACGCCGAGCCGCTGGCCCCGGGCTTCGCCTTCTCCGTCGAGCCGGGCGTCTACCTGCCCGGGACGCACGGCGCCCGGATCGAGGACATCGTGATCTGCACCGAGGACGGCGGGGAGCGGGTCAACCACCGCCCCCGCGAGCTGGTCGTCGTGTAGGCCCGGGTCCGCCCGGGCCGGGCGGACTCCAGGCCCGGGTCCCGCCCGGGCCGGGCGGGACCCGCCGGGGCCCGGCGGATGCCAGAATCGGGGTGGCCGGTGATCCCTGCCACCCTTTTCCACTGTTCCACGCCCATGATCTGGAGTGTGCGGAGATGTCCGTCGAGCGCGTCCTTCCCAGTCCCGAGGCCCACGACCTGCTGGACCTGGTCCGCGACCTGGTCGGCAAGGAGGTCGCGCCCCGGGCCTCCGCCGACGAGTCCGCCGGGCGCTTCCCGCGCGAGGTGTTCACCGTCCTCGGCAGCGCCGGGCTGCTCGGCCTGCCCTACCCCGAGGAGCACGGCGGGGCCGCGCAGCCGTACGAGGTGTACCTCCAGGTGATCGAGGAGCTGGCCGCGGGCTGGCTGGCGGTCGGGCTGGGCCTGTCGGTGCACACGCTCTCGTGCTTCCCGGTGGCGGCCTACGGCACCGCCGGGCAGCGGGCCGAGCTGCTGCCGGACATGCTCGGCGGCGGGCTGCTGGGCGCCTACTGCCTGTCGGAGCCGCACTCCGGCTCCGACGCGGCGGCCCTGACGACCCGCGCGGTGCCGGACGCCGGCGGCTACACCGTGGACGGGGTCAAGGCCTGGATCACCCACGGCGGGGTCGCGGACTTCTACACCCTGATGGCCCGCACGTCCGACGACGGGGCGCGCGGGATCTCCTGCTTCCACGTCCCGGCCTCCACCGCCGGCGTCTCGTCCGCCGCTCCGGAGAAGAAGATGGGCATGCGCTCCTCGCCGACCGCGCAGGTCCGCTTCGACGGCGTGCGGCTCGAGCCGGGCGCGCTGCTCGGCGCGGAGGGGGAGGGCTTCCGCATCGCGATGGCCGCGCTGGACGGCGGCAGGCTCGGCATCGCCGCCTGCGCCGTCGGGGTGGCCCAGGCGGCCTTCGACGCCGCCGCCGCCTACGCCAAGGAGCGCCGCCAGTTCGGCTCGCGCATCGTCGACTTCCAGGGCGTCTCCTTCATGCTGGCCGACATGGCCACCCAGCTCGCCGCCGCCCGCGCCCTCTACCTCGACGCGGCCCGGGCGCGCGACGCGGGCCGGCCGTACGGCACGCAGGCGGCGATGGCCAAGCTGTTCGCCACCGACATGTGCATGAAGGTCACCACCGACGCCGTCCAGGTCCTCGGCGGCTACGGCTACGTGGAGGACTTCCCGGTCGAGCGGTACATGCGCGAGGCGAAGGTCCTGCAGATCGTCGAGGGCACCAACCAGGTGCAGCGCCTCGTGATCGGCCGCGCGCTGGCCCGGTGACGGGGGCGGGACGCCTCTCCGGCGGGGCCGGGCCCGCCGGGCGGGTGCGACCCGTCACCCGGCGGCCCCCCGGCGTCGGCCCCGGCCGGGACGACCGCTCCGGCGGCCCTCCCCGTCCCGGAAAAAGAAATCCCGGGGCGCTGTCGATCCGGTCGTCCCCCGTTCGTCGTCATGATGTACGGCGACCGCCGTACGGGGATCACGACAGGATCGGGACAAGATCACCATGAAGTACATGCTGCTCATCCACGCTGGTGCCGTCGACGAGAACGGCGCGGCCGCCGAGTGCACCGTCGAGGACTGGATGACCTACGACAAGGCGGTGCGGGACGCCGGGATCCACGTCTCGGGCGAGTCGCTGGCCGACCTGGTCACCGCCACGACGGTCCGGGTCGGCCCGTCGGGCGAGCGGACCGTCACCGACGGGCCGTTCGCCGAGACCCGGGAGGTCCTGGGCGGCTTCTACGTCATCGACGTCCCCGACCTCGACGTCGCGCTGGACTGGGCCGCCCGCTGCCCCGGTTCGTGGGGCAGCGGGGCGGTCGTGGTGCGGCCGGTCGCCGACTTCGGGGCCTGACGCGGTGCGGGACGACCGCCGGGGAGCCGGAGCGGGCGCGGCGGTGGAGGCGCTGTTCCGCGAGGAGTACGGCCGGCTGCTGGCCTCCCTCGTGCGCCGCTTCGGCGACCTCGATCTGGCCGAGGAGGTCGCCTCCGAGGCGATCGAGGCGGCGCTGGCGCACTGGCCGGTGGACGGCGTGCCGGTCAGGCCGGGCGCCTGGCTGCTGACGACGGCGCGGCGCAAGGCCGTCGACCGGCTGCGCCGGGACAAGGCCTACGCGGCCCGGCTGGCCGTCCTGCAGATCGAGGCGGAGCGGGCCGGGCCCGTTCCGCCTCCGGAGGCCGACGGCGGCCTGCCCGACGAGCGACTGCAGCTCTTCTTCACCTGCGCCCACCCGGCCCTGGCCGCCGACGACCGCGCGGCGCTGGTGCTGCGCTGCCTGGCCGGGCTGACGACGCCCGAGGTCGCGCGGGCCTTCCTGGTCCCGTCCGCGACGATGGCCCAGCGGATCGTGCGGGCCAAGAAGAAGATCCGCCAGGCCCGGATCCCGTTCCGCGTGCCCGGCGCCGACGAGCTGCCCGAACGCCTCCCCGGTGTGCTCCAGGTCCTGTACTCGATCTTCACCGAGGGGTACGCGGCCAGTTCGGGCGCGGACCTGCAGCGGCTCGACCTCGCCGAGGAGGCGATCCGGCTGGCGCGGATCCTGCGCCGGCTGATGCCCGCCGAACGGGAGGTCGCCGGGCTGCTCGCGCTGATGCTGCTGGTCCACGCCCGGCGCGAGGCCCGGACCGCCCCGGACGGCGGGCTCGTGCTCCTGACGGACCAGGACCGGAGCCGCTGGGACCGCACCATGATCGAGGAGGGCCGTGAGCTGGTGCTCGCCGCGCTGAGCGGCGGCCCGCCGGGCCCGTACGGCGTGCAGGCCGCGATCGCCGCGCTGCACGACGAGGCCGCGGACGTCGCGACCACCGACTGGCCGCAGATCGTGGCGCTCTACGACGTGCTGCTCGCCCTCGCGCCCTCCCCGGTCGTCGCGCTCAACCGGGCGGTGGCGGTGGCGATGCGCGACGGCCCCGAGGCCGGCCTGAGGCTGCTCGACGGCCTGGCCGGTGAGCAGCGCCTGCGCGACCACCACCCGTACGCGGCGGCCCGCGCCGACCTGCTGCAGCGGCTCGGCCGGTTCCCCCAGGCGGCGGCCGCCTACCGCGAGGCGCTGGGCCTGGCCGGCACCGAGCCCGAGCGCGCCCATCTGCGCCGCCGCCTGGCCGCCGTCGAGTCCTCCTGCCGGGACGGCACCTGACGCGCCGGGGATCGGGTGCGGGGCGTCAGAGGGTCTTGGCCAGGGCGACGAGCTGGTCGAGGGCGGCGCCCCAGCCCTCGATGAAGCCCATGTCGGCGTGCTTCTTGTTGTCCTCGGGGGTCTGGTGCATGGCGATGGCCCGGTAGCGGGTGCCGCCGGAGGCGGTCGGCTGGAGCTCGATGATCGCGGTGAAGGCCATCTCGCCGGGCTGCGGGCGGTAGCCGGGGGCCAGGGCGCTGGTCCACACCAGCCGCTCTTCGGGGAGCACCTCCAGGTAGCAGCCGGCTCCGTCGAACTCCTCGCCCTCGGGGGAGCGCATCACGGTGCGGAAGATCCCGCCGGGGCGCAGGTCGATCTCGCAGTGCGGCGTCTCGTAGGGCTTGGGGGCGAACCACTGGGTGAGCAGGTCGGGGGTGGTCCAGGCCTTCCAGACGAGCGCGGGGGGCACGTCGACCTCCCGCTCGAGCTGGATGTCGAGGTCGAGGTCGAGGGTGTACGGGGTGAACGTCATTTCTGCTCCTTGAGGGTGGTGAGGAAGTGGTCGAGCTGGTCGAGGCGGCGCTGCCAGAGGTGGCGTTGGCGGGCCAGCCAGCCGTCGGCGATCTCGAGGGTGTCAGGGGTGAGCCGGTAGGTGCGGGTCCGGCCCTGCTTGGCCGAGGTGACCAGACCCGCGCGCTCCAACACGGCCAGGTGCTGGGTGAACGACGGGAGCGCCATGGCGAAGGGCCGGGCCAGCTCCGAGGTGCTGGCGGGGCCGGTGGCGAGCCGTTCGATCACCTTGCGTCGTGTCGGGTCGGCCAGGGCCTGGAAGACCTGGTCGAGCCGGGCCTGTTCGTTTGGGCACACATCTGAGTATGGCTCCGATCGACACTTAGGTCAATACCTAAGTATCGATCGGTGGCGGTGAAGGGGCCGGACGGAGGAGGGGTGACCGGGCTCCCGGTCCGCCTGCGGCGGTCGGCCTCCACCGAGAGGAGTGCCGGGCGGCGGGCGGCGGCCGGTCGGCGTCTCGCGGAGTGGACGGCGGGTCCGGATCGTGACCGGAGGTTGGTCATGGTCCGGGTGGGATCGCGCTACCTTGGGCGGGTGGAGGAGATCGACCGCCGGATCGTGACGTTGCTGGCCGAGGACGGCCGGATGAGCTTCACCGACCTCGCCCGCGAGACGGGCCTGTCGGTCTCGGCGGTGCACCAGCGGGTGCGCCGGCTGGAGAAGCGCGGGGTGGTGCGCGGCTACGCGGCGCTGGTGGACTACGACGAGATCGGCCTGCCGCTCACCGCGTTCGTCTCCATCAAGCCGATCGACCCGGCCGCCGCCGACGACGCCCCCGACCGGCTGTCGCACCTGAGCGCCATCGAGGCCTGCCACAGCGTCGCGGGCGACGAGAGCTACATCCTCAAGGTGCGGGTGGCCTCGCCCGTCGCGCTGGAGGAGCTGCTCAACCAGATCCGCACCGCGGCCAACGTCTCCACCCGGACCACCGTCGTGCTCAGCACGCCGTACGAGCACCGTGCGCCCGAGCTGATGGGGAAGCCCGCGGAGGAGCCCTCGTAGGTCCCGCGCGCCCGCCGGGTCCCGGCCCGGCGGCGGGGCCGGGGCCCGGGTCCGCACGCCCGGGCCGGGACGCTCAGGCCGGGACGCTGAACCGGTCGCGCAGGCGGGCCTTGGCCTCCTGGCTCGCGCCGAGGGCGTCCAGGCCCAGCAGGGCGGCGCCCACGACGGGCGGGAGGGTGGCGACGACCAGTTCGGCCCTGGGCGCCCGCTCGGCGAAGCGCCGCCGGATCATGCCGTCCAGCAGCGGGTCGCGGGCGGTCAGCACGCCGCCGCCCAGCACCACCTCGACGGGGGAGTCCAGCAGGCCGAGGCGGCGCAGCGCGACGACCGCGAGCACGACGACCTCGTCGGCCATGCGCGCCAGGACCGAGCGCGCCACCGCGTCGCCCGCCGCGGCGGCCGACATCAGCACCGGCACCAGCTCGTGCAGCCGGGCGTGCGGCAGGTCGCCGAAGTGCACGCCGAGCGTCACCTCCTCGACGGTGCGGGTGCCGAAGTGCTCGCGCACGGCGCGTTCCAGCGCGGTGGCCGGGCCGCGCCCGTCCTCGGCGCGCACGGCGTGCCAGAGGGCCTCCTCGCCGAGGACGAGGCCGCCGCCCCAGTCGCCGCTGATCCTGCCGAGCGCGGGGAAGCGGGCGACCTCGCCGGTGGGGGAGACGCCGACCGCGTTGACGCCCGCCCCGCAGACCACCGCCACGCCCGAGGGGCCGGAGGCCCCGGCCCGCAGCAGGGCGAAGGTGTCGTTGCCGACCACCGCCTCCCCGCCGTAGCCGCGGGCGAGGATCTCGTCGCGGAGCGTCTCCTCCTCCACCGGCAGGTCCGCGCCCGCCACGTAGGCGGCCACGTGGTCGGCGAACGGCGGGGCCGCCTGCGGGCCGAGCGCGCGCCGCACCGCGTCGTGGAGCACGTCGATCGCGGCGCCCACGCCCTCGCTCTGCGGCCGGAAGCCGTCGCCGCGGCCGGTGGCCAGGACGGTGCCGTCCTCGGCCACCAGCGCGACGTCGGTCTTGCTGTTGCCGCCGTCCACGGCCAGCACGGTCCGCCCGCGCCCGCCGCCCGCGCTCCCGGTGCGCCCGCCGCCTCCGGCCGGTACGGTCCTCACGCGCCCGCCGCCCAGGGCAGGTGCGGGCGGTTGGCCTCGACCAGGCGGCGGGCCAGGTCACCGGAGAGGGAGGCCTGCCCGACGAGCGGGTGGGCCAGGAGCGCGTCGGCGACCCGCTCCTCGCCGCCGTGCAGGGCCGCCTCCAGGGCCAGCGTCTCGTACGCGGTGACGTGCGCGATGAGACCCGCGTGGAGCGGCTCCACGGGATCGACCGGCAGGGCCTCGGCCCCGGCGGCGGTGATCGTCGCGGGCACCTCGACGACCGCCTCGCGCGGCAGGAACGGCAGTGCGCCGTCGTTGCGCAGGTTGACCACCTGGGTGTCACCGCGGTCGCCGAGCAGCGAGGCGATCAGCGCGACGGCGGCCTCGGAGTAGAACGCGCCGCCGCGCTCGCCCAGCAGCTCGGGCTTGGTGTCCACCGCCGGGTCGGCGTACAGCTCCAGCAGCCGGGCCTCCATCGCCGCGACCTCGGCCGCGCGCGACGGCCTGGCCCGCTGCTCGGCGACGACCCGGTCGTGCTCGTAGAAGTAGCGCAGGTAGTAGGAGGGCACCACGCCGAGGCGGCGGATCAGTGCGGCGTCCAGGCCGACGTCGCGGGCGATCTCCTCGCCGTGCTCGTCCAGCAGCCGGGGCAGCACGTCCACGCCGTCGAGCAGGACGGAGCGCTCCCAGGTCAGGTGGTTCAGCCCGACGTGGCCCAGGGAGACGCGCTCGGGCGCGACGTCCAGCGCGGCGGCGAAGCGGCGCTGGAAGCCGATGGCCACGTTGCACAGGCCGATGGCGCGGTGCCCGGCCTCCAGCAGCGCCCGGGTGACGATGCCGACCGGGTTGGTGAAGTCGACGATCCAGGCGCCGGGCGCGTGCCGGCGGACCTGTTCGGCGATGTCCAGCACCACCGGGACGGTGCGCAGCGCCTTGGCCAGGCCGCCGGCGCCGGTCGTCTCCTGGCCGACGCAGCCGCACTCCAGCGGGAGCGTCTCGTCGACGTCGCGCGCGGCCTGGCCGCCGACGCGCAGCTGCAGGAGCACGGCCTGCGCCCCGGCGACCCCCTCGGGGACCGAGGCGGTCGCGGTGACCTTCGCCGGATGACCGGCCCGGGCCAGCATCCGGCGGGCCATGCCGCCGACCAGGTCGAGGCGGGAGGCGTCCGGGTCGACCAGCGCGACCTCGGTGACCGGGAGCTCGTCCCGCAACCGCGCGAACCCGTCGATCAGCTCGGGCGTGTACGTCGAGCCGCCCCCGACAACGGCGAGTTTCAACCCTTCACTCCTGTCAAGGTGACGCCCTCGATGAAGACTCTCTGGGCGAGGAAGAACACGATTATCACAGGTGCCATGACGAGCAGCGTGGCCGCCATGGTGAGGTTCCACTGCACGCTGTGCAGGGCCTTGAAGGACGCCAGCCCGATGGAGAGAGTCCAGTTGTCCACGTTCGTGGAGGCGTACAGCAGCGGGCCGTAGTAGTCGTTCCAGCAGTAGAAGAACTGGAACAGCGCCACCGCGGCGATGGCGGGCCGGGCCATGGGCAGGACGATCCGCAGCAGCGTCGCCAGGTCCGAGCAGCCGTCGACCCGGGCGGCCTCGGTGTACTCCCTGGGGATCGTCAGCAGGAACTGGCGGAGCAGGAAGATCGAGAAGGCGTCGCCGAGCAGCATGGGCAGGACCAGCGGCCAGAGCGTGCCGGTCAGCTCCGCGCGGGCCCAGATCAGGTAGACCGGTACGGCGACCACCTGCGGCGGCAGCATCATCATCGTGATGACGGCCAGGAAGGCGGCCCGGCGGCCGGGGAAGCGGAAGCGGGCCAGTGCGTAGGCCACCGGGACCGACGACAGCAGCATGAACGCGGTGCCGAGGCCCGCGTACAGCATCGTGTTGCCGATCCAGAGCAGCAGGGGCGAGCGGGCGAACACCTCGGTGAAGTTGCCCCAGTTCCACGAGCGCGGCCACAGCTGGCTGGTCAGCGCCTGCTGGTCGGTCATGAGCGCGGTGAGCGCGATGAAGACCAGCGGGGCGACGAACATGATCGCGAGCGCGATCGCGATGGAGTGGACGGCGATCCAGTGCAGGGTCCGCCGCCGGCGCAGGCTCCGGGCGGTCGGGCGGCGGGCGGCGGAGGCCGGAGCCCGGCCGAGGGTGGCGGGTGCGGTGCTCACGAGACCTCCTCGAGTCCGCGGAACCGGCGCAGCAGGACCAGGGTGAGCAGCATCGACGCGGCGAACAGCAGCAGCGCGAGCACGCACGCGTACCCCATGGAGAAGTCGCGGAAGCCCATCTGGAACAGCCACTGGGGCAGGGTCAGGGTGGACATCTCCGGGTAGCCGGGGGTGAAGCTGCTACCGGGGGAGTCGGTGGAACCGGAGGCGACCCGGGCGGCGATCATCGCCTGGGTGAAGTACTGCAGGGCGTAGATGACGCCGGTGACCGCCGAGAACAGCAGCACCGGGGAGATCGTCGGCAGGGTGACGCTGCGGAACCGCCGCCAGGCCCCCGCCCCGTCGAGCGCGGCCGCCTCGTACAGGTGCCTGGGCACGTCCAGCAGGGCCGCCAGGAAGATGACCATGGTGTTGCCGGTGCCCCACATGCCGAGCAGGGTCAGGCTCGGCTTGGACCAGTCCTTGTCGCCGAACCAGTCCGGGCCGGCGATCCCGAACAGCTCCAGGAACTGGTTCATCGGGCCGGTGGCCGGGTTGAGCAGGAACACGAACGCGACCGTGCCCGCCACCGTCGGGATCAGCGAGGGCAGGTAGAAGACGGTCCGGAAGAACCCGGCCCCCGCCTTCAGCCGGGTGACCAGCCAGGCCACCCCCAGGGCGAAGAGCAGCTGGGCGGGGACCATGAAGACGACCAGCCACAGGGTGTTGCCGATCGAGGTGAGGGCCCGGTCGTCGGTCAGGAGGTAGCGGTAGTTGTCCAGGCCGACGAACTCCAGCGTGAACAGGTCGTAGCGGTGGAAGGAGAAGTAGACGGTCGCGGCGAGCGGGTAGAGGAAGAAGGCCGCGAACCCGATCAGCCAGGGCGACAGCCACACGAGGGCCCGCAGGCCCTCGCGGCGCCGCCGGGCGGGCGGCGCCGCAGGGGTGGGACTCATCGGAGATCAGCCCCCGGAGAGCTTGTGCTTGTCGTTGATGCGCTTGTCGACCCCGGCCAGGCCGGCGTCGAGGTCCTTGACGGAGCCCTTCTCCCACTCGACGAGGAAGGTGGTGAAGGCCTCCTGGTTGAAGACGCTGTTGACGTTCGGCGGGAGCGTGCTCGTCTTCGGGTGGTTGAAGATGTCGAGGAAGGTCTGGAAGTTCGCGTCCTTCTTCAGCTCGGGCGAGTCCATCGCGGCCTTGGTCGTCGGCACGTTGCGCAGCGCGTTGGAGAGCGTGACGAGGCTGCCGGTGTCGGTGGTCAGGTGCTTGACCAGCTCCCAGGCGTGCTGGGGGTGCTTGGCGCCCTTCGGCACGCCGATCACGGTGCCCGCGGTGAAGCCGCTGCCGTACAGCTCGGGCCGGTCGTCGGCGACGGGGATCGGGGCGGTGCCGTAGTCGAGGTCCGCCGCGTTGTTGGCGATCATGGCGTTGCGCCACTCGCCGTCGACGGCCATCGCGACCTTGCCCTCGTGGAAGGGGTGTTCGGCGCCCCACTCGTCGCCCAGGCCCTTGCGGAACTTGTCGAGCTTGTCGTGGCCGTACCAGTCGACGAGCTCCTTCTGCCAGGTCAGGAGCTTCTTCCAGGCCGGGTCGGAGCCGATCGCCGAGGTGCCGTCCTCGTTGTACCACCTGGCCCCGACCATCGGGCCCAGGTGGGAGGGGGAGTTCTCGTAGTACTGGAAGCTGGGGATGAAGCCGGCGACCTCGATGTCGCCGTCGGCGTCGCGGACGGTGAGCTTCTTGGCCAGCGCGGTCAGCTCCGAGAGGGTCTTCGGCGGCTGCTCGCCCTTCATCAGGGCCCTGTTGTAGTAGAGGCCGTAGGCGTCGGCGAGCATCGGCAGCGTGCAGCGCCGGCCCTCGAACTCGGTGTAGGAGCGCGCGGCGGCCGGGAGCACCGACAGGTCGATGCCGTCCTGCTCGATCACCGGGGTCAGGTCCTGGAAGACCCCGCTGCGGCATCACTGCGCGACGTTGTCGGTGGTGAAGGAGGCCGCCACGTCGGGGGCCGTGCCGCCGCGGACGGCCTGGGTGATCTGGTCGTCCTGGACGCCCTTGGTGAGCTTGACGGTGATCTGCGGGAACTTCTTCCGGAACCCGGCGACGGCGTCCTCGAACGCCTTGACCTCGCTGTCGGCGCTGAACCCGTGCCAGAGCTCGATGGTCGCCGCGGGCAGCGCCGCGGCGGCGCTCCCGGAGGGTTTCGGCTGGGAACCGAGCGCGGGCGCGCTCCGGTCGCCCGCGGTGCAGGCGGTCAGGGCCGCGGCCGCGACGGCGGCCGTGGCGAGGGTGAGAAACCGTCGGTTCACGACAGTGGCCTCCTCGATCAGGGGGTGGGATGACCGGATGAATCAGGAGAGCTGAGAGTTCCACAGAGACGGAAGCTGGCAGGTTAAGACAGGTGGTGGCAGGAGCAGGGCTATGAGGGCAGAGTGGAGCTGAAGACCTCGTCGCGGGCGGCGGCGAGGGCGAGGTCGAGAGCGCCGGCCAGGACCGGGTTGCCCTCGACGGCCGAGAGCAGCAGCGGAGGCCGGGGGATGGTCAGCGCGTGCAGTTCCTCCTCCACCAGACCGCGCAGCAGCTCGCCGCCGGCCAGCAGGGTGCCGCCGGTCAGCACGACGATCTCCGGGTCGACGACCGCGGTGATCGAGGCCAGGCCGACGGCCAGACGGCCGGCGACGTCGCGCAGCCCCGCCAGGGCCGCCGGGGTCTCCCGCCCGCCGGATCCGGCGGCCCGCACGGCCTCGCCCACGGCGGCGGCGGGCCCGTCGCCGCGCACGCCGTACGAGCGCAGGATCCTGAGCACCGCGGGACCGCCGCCGAGCGCCTGGTAGCCGTGGTCGCCGTAGCGCCCGGTCTGGCGGGCGGTGGGGGCGCCGGGTGCGGGCATGTAGCCGATCTCGCCCGCGCCGCCGGTGGCGCCGCGGTGCAGCCGCCCGCCGAGCACCAGCGCCGCGCCGAGGCCATCGTCGGCCCAGAGCAGCACGAAGTCGCGGTGCCCGCGCGCCGAGCCGTGCGCCTGCTCGGCCTGGGCGACCAGGTTGACGTTGTTCTCCACCGAGAGCCGGACGCCCAGCCGCCCGCCGAGGGTGGCGACGAGGCCGGGGGCCAGCCAGCCGGGCAGGTCCTCGGCGGTGGCGTAGCCGAGTGCGCCGGTGCCGGGGTCCGGTGCGCCCTGCACGCCGACGACCACGTGCCGCAGGGCGGCGGGGGCCTGCGCGCCGTCGAGGGCGGCGCGCACGTTCCGCACGGCGTCCTCGGTGGCCTCCCCGGTGTCCCGGGGGGCCCGGGGGGCCCGGGGGGCCGGGGTGGGCTGCCGGTACTCGCCGACCACCGCGCCGGTGATGTCGGCGACCCTGGCGTCGATGTGGGTGCGGGTGACGTCCAGCGCGGCGACGTAGGCGGCGGACGGGTTGAGCCGGTAGACCTCCGCGGTGCGCCCCGGCAGCCCCTCCCGGACGCCGCCCGGCACGACGAGCCCGGCCTCCTGCAACCGCAGGAGGAGCTGCGAGGCGGTGGGCTTGGACAGGCCGGTGAGGGCGCCGATCTCCGGGCGGGTCAGCGGACCGCGCTCCAGGAGCGCCTGGAGCGCGGCCCGGTCGTTGATGGCGCGCAGCAGGCTCGGGGTGCCCGGTGTCGGCTGAGGCACGGCCCCTCCAGGACGTCGACTTCAAGTTAGGAAACTTTCCTAACTTGAAGAGAATCTAAGGAGGCCGGAGACGGGCCGTCAAGGAGGAGGGACGCCCCGAAACCAAGCCGTGACGGGGAAGGGGTGGAGGGCGCCCGCCGGGCGGAAGGGAGGCGGCCCGGGGAATGTGAACATCTCAACGGACCTGCTAGGGTGATGGTTTGTCATAACAACCAGCACAATGCATTTATATGGCCCGGAGTATCCTATTAGCGGCAAAGATAATGGAGCGACGGCAACCCGTCAAATCGAGCTCGCCAGGGAACAGGAGTATGTCACCTCGCTCTACGAGCGGCTCGACCTGTTGCGCGACCGCACCCAGCGGCAGCTCGACGGAGTGCTGGCCCAGGGCGGCGGCGGCACCCACCAGAACCGCTCGGAGCGCGACAGCTTCGCCGGGATGTACGCCGAGCGGCTGGCGCGCCTGTGGGCGGTGGAGAACGGCCTGTGCTTCGGGCGGCTCGACAACGCCGACCACACCTCCCTCTACATCGGCCGCATCGGCCTGGCCGACGACGACCAGCGCCGCCTGCTGATCGACTGGCGGGCACCGGTGGCGCAGCCGTTCTACCGGGCCACCCCCGCCTCCCCGATGGGCGTCACCCGCCGCCGCCACCTGCAGACCAAGGGCCGCAAGGTGATCGGCGTCGACGACGACCTGCTCGACCTCGACACCCTCAGCGACGAGGACGTGGCCACGCTCAACGGCGAGGCCGCGCTGCTGGCCTCGCTCGGCGCCCACCGCACCGGCCGGATGCGCGACATCGTGGCCACCATCCAGGCCGAGCAGGACCGCATCATCCGCTCGGACCTGTCCGGCGTGCTCGTCGTGCAGGGCGGGCCCGGCACCGGCAAGACCGTCGTGGCCCTGCACCGGGCGGCGTACCTGCTCTACACCCACCGGGAGAAGCTGGCCCGCCGGGGCGTGCTCATCCTCGGCCCCAACCTGACCTTCCTGCGCTACATCGAGCAGGTCCTGCCCTCCCTGGGCGAGACCGACGTGCTGCTGTCCACGGTCGCCGAGCTGTACCCCGGGATCACCGCGACCGCCGCCGAGCGGCCGGAGACGGCCGCCGTCAAGGGCGACGAGCGGATGGTCCAGGTCGTGGCGCGGGCCGTACGGGAGCGGCAGCGGGTGCCCCGCCGGGCGATCGAGATCAAGCTGGACCGCTACACCCTCAGCCTCGACGGCCGCACCCTGGAGGCCGCGCGCAACCGGGCCGCCCGCTCGCGCCGTCCCCACAACGAGGCCCGCGCGGTCTTCGTCCGCCACCTGCTCAACGCCCTGGCCCGGCAGGCGGCCAAGCTGCTGGGCAAGGGCGTCATCGACGACGACGAGCTGGCCGACCTGCGCGAGGAGCTGCGCACCGAGCAGCCGGTGAAGGCCGCCCTGAACCGGCTGTGGCCCTACACCACCCCGCAGCAGCTCCTGCTGGGGCTGTTCACCTCCCGCGAGCGGCTCGAGTACGCCGCGGCCGACCTGAGTCCGGCCGAGCGCGCGCTGCTGCTGCGCGAGCCGCCCCGCAAGGGGGAGGGCTGGTGGTCGCCCGCCGACGTGGCCCTGCTGGACGAGGCCGCCGAGCTGCTCGGCGAGATCGACCCGGGGGTGCTGCGGGCCGGGGCGTGGATGGCCGAGGAGGAGCAGGCCGCCGCCCGCGCCGCCGCGCGCGAGGAGGACAGCATGCAGCTCGCCTACGCCAAGGAGGTGCTGGAGCTGACCGGCCTGTCGGAGATCATGGACGCGGAGAAGTTCGCCGCCCGGCACCTGGGCGACGAGTTCTACCTCACCACCGCCGAGCGGGCCGCGGGCGACCGCACCTGGGCCTTCGGCCACATCATCGTGGACGAGGCGCAGGAGCTGTCGCCGATGGACTGGCGGATGGTCATGCGCCGGTGCCCCACCCGGTCGATGACGATCGTCGGCGACCTGGCGCAGACCGCTTCGGCGGCCGGGGCCCGCTCCTGGGAGCGGGTGCTCGACCCCTACGTGGGCGGGCGCTGGCGGGTCGAGAACCTCAGCGTCAACTACCGCACCCCCACCGAGCTGATGGCCGTGGCCGCCGCCGTGCTCCCGCTGGTCGGTCCCGGGCTCACCGCGCCCGCCTCGGTCCGGGAGACCGGCGAGCGCCCCTGGGCGGCCTCCCCGCTGGAGTCCCTGCCCGAGGTGGTCAAGGCCGAGATCGTCGAGGGCGGCCGCCTGGCGGTGCTCGTCCCGGAGTCCCTCCGGGCCGAGCTGGGGGAGGCGGTGACCCGGGCCGTCGACGGCGCGGTCGCCGGGCCGGGCACGGCGGCCCTGGACGCCCCCGCGGCGGTCCTGAGCGTCGCCGAGGCCAAGGGCCTGGAATTCGACACCGTCATCGTGGTCGAGCCGGACCGCATCCTGAGCGAGTCCCCCCGCGGGGCGAGCGATCTGTACGTCGCACTGACCCGGGCGACGCGACGGCTCGGCGTGGTCCACGGCGCTCCGCTCCCGGCGCCGCTCGCCGGGATCGAGCGGCGCCGGGACGGCTGAGCCGCCGGATCGCCGCCCGCCCCGGGCGGCGATCCGGACACGGAACAAGGCGGCGGCCGCCCGGGCCGATCACGCCCTAGCTGCGGAAACGAGGTGTTTCCGCAGTTGGCGACGAGGTTGACATCTGCGCTGAGGTCGGTAGTTTGGCTGCCCAGTCCAGCACGGGACTGGCCGGTTGGCCGCCTCCGGCATCACCGGTTCCTCGCCCGTGGCGGAGCGTGACTCCGCCCGTACAGCCAGGCGCAGGACCAGTGGTCAGTCGGGTCGGGGCACCCCAGCCGGGCGGGGGAACGGACCCGGGAGGGGCCTGGACACCCAGTAGACAACGGCAATCCGCGCCCGCCGCCGACGGGACGGAACCGGTCCGAAGGGTCCGTCCGGGCACTCTTCCCGTTCCCGTGCCGGCGACTGCAAGTGTCGGGGTGATCCCCAGGGCATCCGTCCGCCCTGGAGGTCACCCCGCTGCCGTGTCGGGGGTAGCGTTCGGTTGGCAGATCCAGCCAGGTCCGACGCCCGCAAGGAGCCCCCGTGGTGCAGGAGAAGACGGTCCCTCCGCCGGGGGCTCCCCCGGCCGCGTCGCGGGACGGCGCCCCGGGCGGTCCCCGGTGGCGGGACCCGCTCGGCCGGACGGCCGCGGTGGTCGCCGGCGGCCTGCTGCTCTTCCTCGCCTTCCCTCCCCTCGGGCTCTGGTTCCTGGCCCCCCTCGGCGCCGCCCTCGTGATCCGGGCCGTGCACGGCGCCCGCCCCCGCCGCGCCGCCTGGCTGGGCTTCGCCGGAGGGCTCGCCTTCCTCGGCCCCGGTCTGCACTGGGTCACCCCCATCGGGGTGGACGCCTGGCTGGGCCTGATCGCCCTGGAGAGCCTCTTCTACGCCGCCTGGGCCGCCGGCACCGCACTGGTGGTCCGGCTGCCCCTGTGGCCGTTGTGGGGCGCCGCCCTCTGGGTGGCCATGGAGTGGGCGCGGGGGGTCTTCCCCTTCGGCGGGTTCCCCTGGGCCCGGGTCGCCTTCAGCCAGGGCGAGTCGGTCTTCACGCCGTACGCGGCGCTGGGCGGAGCGCCGCTGGTGAGCTTCGCGACGGTGCTCTGCGGAGGGCTGCTCGCGCTCGCCTCGCTGCGGACGCCCGGTCTCCGGGGCGGATCCCCGGGCCGCCGCGGCCTGGAGGCCGCCCCGCCGGCCCCGCGGGCGGAGCCGGTCCCCGCCCCGTCCGCCGAACGGCTCCCCGTCCGGTCCTCCGCCCGGGCCGCGGCGCTGCCCATCGCCCTGCCGCTCGCCGGGGCGCTGGCCGTCCCGGCCGCGGCCCTCGCCGTGCCCCGTCCGGGCGACGAGGGCAGGAGCGTGACCGTCGGGGTGATCCAGGGCAACGTGCCCGGCCGGGGGATGACCCCGCTGGGCGACGAACCCGCCGTGGTCCTGCGCAACCACACCGGCAAGCTGCACGAGATGGCGCGGGCCGTACGGGAGGGCGCGATGGCCCGGCCGGACGTCGTGGTGCTGCCGGAGAACTCCACCGACATCGACCCCTACCGCAGTGAGACGGCGCGCGCCGAGATCGACGCCGCGGTCAGGGACGTCGGCGTGCCCGTCCTGGTCGGAGCCGTGGTGGGCGTCGGCGAGAAGCACCGGGCCACCCGCAGCCTGGTCTGGGACCCGGTCACCGGCCCCGGCGCCTACTACGACAAGCAGAAGCTGGTGCCGTTCGGCGAGTTCACCCCGATGCAGGACCTCGTGCTCGCCCTGTTCGAGCGGGCCGGCCTGGTCGGCAAGCAGTCGGTGCCCGGCACCCGCGACGGCGACCTGAGGCTGGGGCCGGTCACCGTCGGGGCGGTCAACTGCTACGAGGTCGCCTTCGACGGCGTCGTCCGCGGCACCGTCCGGACCGGCGCCAGCCCGCTGGTGGTGCAGACCAACAACGCGACCTACGCGCTGACCGGCCTGCCCGCCCAGCAGCTGGCCATGTCCCAGTTGCGCGCCGTGGAGCACAACCGGGCGGTGGTCACCGCCGCGATCACCGGCATCTCCGCCTCCGTGACCCCGGAGGGGAAGGTGGTCTGGCAGACCCGCGAGCTGGTCCAGGACATGGCGGTGCTGGAGATACCGGTCCGCACGCGGACGACGGTGGCCACCAGGGTTGGCGCGCTACCCGAGTGGGCCCTGATACTGGTGGGTACGGCCGCCCTGGCCGCGGTTCCGGTCCTCCGGCGGCGCGGCCCGGCGCGTCCGGTGACACGCAGTGACGATCAGCAGGTGGGAGACGTGTGATGGAGCGGATGGTCGGCCGGGTGCTCGTCATCGTCCCGACGTACAACGAGCGGGAGAACCTCCCGGTGATCGTCGAGCGGGTCCGCGCGGCGGTGCCCGAGGCGCACCTGCTGGTCGCCGACGACGCCAGCCCCGACGGCACCGGTGAGATCGCCGACGCGCTGGCGGCCGAGGACGACCACGTCCACGTGCTCCACCGGCCCGGCAAGCAGGGGCTCGGCGCCGCCTACATCGCGGGGTTCCGCTGGGGCCTGGCCGAGGGCTACGACGTGCTCGTGGAGATGGACGCCGACGGCTCCCACCAGCCGGAGGAGCTGCCCAAGCTGCTCCACGCGCTGGCCGACGGGGCCGACCTGTCCATCGGGTCCCGCTGGGTGCCCGGCGGCAAGGTGGTCAACTGGCCCGGTTCGCGGGAGTTCCTGTCCCGCGGCGCGAACGTCTACACCCGGATGATGCTGGGCATGCCGGTCCGCGACGCCACCGCGGGCTTCCGCGCCTACCGGGCCTCCACCCTGGAGAAGATCGGCCTGGACGACGTCGAGTCGCAGGGCTACTGCTTCCAGGTGGACCTGACCCTGCGCACGGTCCGCCACGGCCTGCGCGTCGCCGAGGTGCCGATCACCTTCGTGGAGCGCACCGTCGGCGCCAGCAAGATGAGCCGGGACGTCATCGCCGAGGCGCTGTGGCGGGTCACCCTGTGGGGCGTGACCGGCCTGCCCCGGAGGCTGCGCCGCTCCCGTTAGCCCGCGCGCCGACCGACCCGCGACGGGCGCGCACGTTTCGGCGGGCCGGACCGGCGGAAGATACAGGAACGACCTCAGGGTCACGTACCGGCGGCCGGAGGACCTTCCGCCCTCCGGCCCACACCATGGAGAGCGCCCCCCGACTCTTTGAGAGAAGGGGACATGACGGATACCGCTCAGACCACCCGGCGGCCGCGCGAGCGCGCGCGGTCCGGAGCCGGTACGGCAGGGCGAAAGCCCGCGGCGAAGCCGGTGGAACCCGTGCAGTCCGTGGACCCCGTGGGACTCACGGGGGAGCGGCGCGCCGCGGGGGCGCTCACCCTGACCCTGCCCATGATCACGCTGGAGTTCCGGCCGCCGCAGGTCGGCGGGCGGGAGGTCGGCCGCGTCGTCGGGGCCGCCAGGGCGCTCCTGCCCGCGCTCCCGTCGAGGGAGCGCCTCGCCTACTACGGAGGGCTCGGCGCGCTCGCCGCGTTCGGCCTGATCGAATGGCCAGTGGCGGCCGCCATCGGCGTCGGAACGGTGATCGCGCGGCGCTCCCGGAACGGCGGCGGGGAGAACCTCCGCGCGCCGGTGTGACCGCGGCGGCGTGACGACGCGCTCGCCGGGCCGCGCCGCCGCGGCCCGGCCTTTCCCGCCCGCAGAATCCAGGTCCGCTGGAGAGTGAATGTTCCTGTCACGGCTGCTCGCCATCCCCGCCGACGTCCTCCGGGACGTCGTGCCGGACGTGCTCGCGGGCGTCCTGCCCCGCTCCCGCCGCGTGCGCCCCTGCCCCGGCGGGGTGCGGATCGACCTGCACGTGATCGGGGGACCGGGCACGGAGACGGCCGCGCGGCGGCTCGAAGCACGGCTGCGCGCGGTGGACGGAGTCGAGCGGGCGGAGGTCAACGGTGCCCTCGGCTGCGTCTTCGTCGGCACCGGCGAGGACCGGTCCGGCCACGACGAGCTGCTGTCGATCGTCACCGGCCTGGACACGGACCCGGACAGGGACCCGGGCCCGGACGGGGACGGGGACACGGCCCCGGAGCCGGACGCCGGGGGCGCAGGCCCGTACCGGTCCCGGGTCCGGGTGGCGGAACGGCACGCACGCGCCGCGGCCCGCCTCTGCGCGGAGCTGACCGGGGCCGGGCTGGCACTCGCCGGGAAGGCGGTGCGGCTGCCGGGGCTGTCCCCGGCGGTGCCGGCCCTGCTGCACCTGGCGGACTCCACCCCGCTCCTCCGGGAGGAGCTGAACCGCCGGATCGGCCGTTCGGCCACCGACACGCTGTTCACCGCGGGCCACGTCGTCGGCCAGACGCTCGCCCTGAGCCCGTCGGCGCTGCTGGTCCACGCGGCGGGATCGGTCGTCCACTACGCCGAGGCGCGCGCCGCGCGGTGCGCCTGGCGGCGGCTGGAACAGGACCTGGGCCGCGTCGGGGGCGCCTACCGCCACATCGCGAAGCCGGCGTCCCCGCGCCCGGCCCCCCTGCCCCGGGGCCCGATCGAGCGGTACGCGGACGTCGCGGCCCCGGTGACGCTGGGAGCCTACGCCGCGACGAGGCTCCTCAGCCGCAGCGGCCACCGGAGCCACGCCATGATGGTCGCGGCCACGCCCAAGCAGGCGAAGCTGGGCCGCCACGCCTTCGCGGGCGCGGTCGCCCGCGCCCTGGGAAGACGCGGCGCGGTGGTGCTCGACCCCCACGCCCTGCGCCGCATGGACCGCGTCGACACGGTCGTCCTCGACGCGGCGGTCCTGCTCACCGGCTCGTGGACGGTCGAGCGCGTCCTGCGGATCGCGGACCCGGGCGGCGCGGCGGACGGGAAGGATCGCGCGGGCGGAGACGGCGCGGCGGGCGGGAAGGGCCGCGCGGGCGGAGACGGCGGAGACGGCGCGGACCGGGTGGACGACGGCACGCTGCACGCGCGGCTGCACGCCCTGCTCGACCCCGGCGACCCCGGTGCGCGCCGCGAGGACGGGGAGTGGGCCGTCGGACCGGTGACCGGTACGGGCGGGCCGGCCGCCCGGGAGGTCCAGGCCTGGCGCGCCCGCGGGCTGAGGCCCGTGGCCGTGACGCTGCGGGGCGAGCCGGTCGCCGTCGCCGCGCTGACGCGGGAGCTCCATCCGCTGGCCGAGGCGCTCGTCGCCGCCGCCGGGGACGCGGGCACCGTACTGCTGGCGGGAGGGGACCGCGGTCTCGCCGCGCGCTTCTCGGCCCGCCGGATCGCTCCCGGCGGAGCGCGGACGGCCGCGGCGGTCCGCGCGCTCCAGACCGGGGGGCACGCCGTCGCCGTGGTGTCGCGGGGCGCATCCCGGGACCTGTGCGACGCGCTGGCCCGGGCCGACCTCGGCATCGGGGTGGCGGACCGGCCCGGCCGCGTGCCCTGGGACGCGGACGTGCTCGGCGATCTCGACGGAGCCCACCTGCTGCTGAGCTGCCTGCCGAAGGCCGCCAGGACGAGCCGGCGGAGCGTACGGCTCGGCGTCGCCGGAGCGGGCGTCGGCGCGCTGCTGGCCGTCGCCGGATCCGAGGCGGCGTCCCCCCGCCGGGCGCACCTGGTGAGCCACTGCGTCTCGCTGTCCGCGCTCGCCCTGGGAGAGCTGTCGGGCCGCGCCGCCGGGCGGACGCCGGTCCCGGTCCGCGCCGACGGCACGCCCTGGTACGCCATGTCGGCCGCCGACGTCCTCACCCGGCTCGGTTCGTCGTCCGACGGCATCGCCGAGGAGGACGCCGCCGGGCGCAGGACGGAGGCGGCGGGGGAGGAGGAGCGGCCCGGACGGGGGCCGCGCTCCCTGGTCCGCGCGTCCGCGCGGGAACTGGCCAACCCCATGACGCCGGTGCTGGCGGCGGGGGCGGGCCTGTCCGCGCTGATCGGCTCGGTACTGGACGCGCTGCTGATCGGCGGGGTGACGGTCGTCAGCGCGTTCGTGGGCGGGGCGCAGCGGGTCAGCGCCGACCGGGCGCTGCGCCGCCTCACCGAGGACTCCTCCGTCCCCGTGCGGCTGCGCCGGCCCGGCGGGCACACGCGGACCTCCGCGGCGGCGCTGGTCCCGGGCGACGTGATCGAGCTGCGCGCCGGCGACGCCGTACCGGCCGACTGCCGGGTGCTGGAAGCGGCGGGCCTGGAGGTCGACGAGTCGCCGCTCACCGGTGAGTCGCAGCTGGTCGCCAAGACCGCGGCGCCCACGGTGGCGTCCGCCGTCGCCGAGCGCAGCTGCATGCTCTACCAGGGCACTACGGTGGCCGCGGGCGGGGGGCGCGCGGTGGTCGTCGCGACGGGCGAGGCGACCGAGGCGGGCCGGGGGGCCAGGCTGGCCGCGGGGCCGCGCCCGCCGACCGGGGTGGAGCTCCGGCTGCGTGAGCTGGGCAGGAGGATCCTGCCGCTCTCCGCCGGTTCCGGTCTCGCCCTGCTCGCCGTCGACCTGCTGCGCGGCCGCCCGCTGGCGGCGGGGCTCGCGCCCGCGGTGAGCCTGGCCGTGGCGGCCGTTCCCGAAGGGCTCCCCTTCATCGCCACGGTCGCGGAGCTGGCCGCCGCGCGGCGGCTGTCGAAGCGCGCCGCGCTGGTGCGCAACCCTTCGACGATCGAGGCGCTGGGCCGGGTGAACGTCCTGTGCTTCGACAAGACGGGAACGCTCACCGAGGGGCGCATCAGTCTGCGGCGCGTCTCGGACGGGCGCACCGGGTACTCCGTCGAGGAGCCGGCGGCCGGGCTGCGGCCGATCGTCGCCGCGGCACTGCGCGCGAGCCCCCGGGCGGGCGGGGGGAGGGTCATCGCCCATCCCACGGACCGCGCCGTCGTCGACGGCGCCCACCGGCTGGGGGTGACCCCGGAGGAGGGGCTGACCGCCTGGCGGCGGGTCGACGAGCTGCCCTTCGAACCGGAACGCGGCTACCACGCCGTGCTCGGCGTGAGCGGTTCCGGGCACCTGCTGAGCGTCAAGGGCGCCCCGGAGATCGTGCTCGACCGGTGCACGACCGTGCTGCGGGACGCGCGGGCCGTCCCCCTCGGCGAGGAGCTCCGTCTGGAGCTGGAGCGGGAGGTCGACGCGCTCGCCCGGCAGGGCCACCGGGTGCTCGCGGTGGCCCAGCGGCCCGCCTCCGACCGGCGCGACCTCGACGGGTCCCGGGTCGGCGGGCTGTGCTTCCTCGGCTTCCTGGGCCTGGCCGACCCGGTACGGCCCGCCGCCGCCGAGAGCGTCGGGCACCTGACCCGGGCCGGCGTCCGGGTCGTCATGGTCACCGGGGACCACCCGAGCACCGCCGAGGCGATCGCCGCCGAGCTCGGTGTGCTGAACGGCCTGCGCGTCATGACCGGCCCCGAGATGGACGACGTCGACGACGAGATCCTGACGAAGGCGCTGCCCGAGGTCGCGGTGTTCGCCCGCGCCACCCCGGCGCACAAGACACGGATCGTCTCCTGCCTGCGCCAGGCCGGGGAGACCGTGGCGGTCACCGGCGACGGGGCCAACGACGCCCCCGCGATCCGCGCGGCGGACGTCGGGATCGCCCTCGGCTCCCGCGCCACGCCGGCCGCCCGGACGGCGGCGGACGTCGTGGTGACCGACGACCGCATCGAGACGATCGTCGACGCGATCATCGAGGGCAGGTCCATGTGGAGCTCGGTCCGCGACTCCCTGAGCATCCTGCTCGGCGGCAACATCGGTGAGATCGCCTTCACGGTCGGCTCCAACCTGCTCACCGGCCGCAGCGCGCTGAACGCCCGGCAGCTGCTGCTGGTCAACCTGCTGACCGACATGCTGCCCGCCCTGGTGGTGGCCGTACGGCCCCCCGCCGCGACGAGCCCGGAACGGCTGATGGCCGAGGGCCCGGAGGGCTCGCTCGGCGCCTCCCTGACCCGCGACATCCACCTGCGGGCCGTCACCACCGCGGCCGCCGCGGCGGCGGCCTGGCTGGCCGGCCGGCTGACCGGAACCCGCGGGCGGGCGGACACGATCGGGCTGGTCGCCCTGGTCGCGGCGCAGCTGCTGCAGACCCTCGCCAAAGGCGGGCGGGACCCGGTGGTCGTGCTCGCCGCGCTGGCCTCGCTCGCCGTCCTGGGCCTCGTCGTCTCGACCCCGGGGGTCAGCCGGTTCTTCGGTTCACGCCCCCTCGGGCCCGTCGGGTGGTCCATCGGCCTCGGCGGCGCCGCCGTCGCGACGGTCCTGGGGGCGGCGGCCGAGCAGCTGCTGCGCGGCGGTGAGCGCGCCGCACGGCGGGAGGGCGCCGCCGGGCCGGCCGGTCCGGCGGCGCCCGCCGTCGACCGGGAGGAATGAGAAAGCACGCGCGGGCCGGTTCCACGCCGCGGACCCGGCCGTGAACCCGGCCGGGAACGCGGTCCGCGGATCCGGCCCCGAGCGGCTCCGACCCCTGGGGGTTCCCATGAGCGACTTCCTGTCATCCCTTCTCGCCAAGGCGGCGGTCATCGTGATCGAGGTGCTGACCACGCGGCTGGTCGAGGCGCTCATCGCCTTCGTGGCGCGCCGCTTCGCCGCGCGGGCGGCCTGAGCGCTCCGCCGTTCCCCCGGTCCTCGGCCGTCGGCCTACGGCCGCCGCGCGACCAGGAGCAGCCGGGGACTGCCGAGCCGGTACGGCGCGCCGTCGGCGTCGCCGTACAGCCCGACGTCGGCGAACCCGGCCGCGGAGACCAGCCGGACGACCTCCGCCGCGGTGTAGACGTGCTGCACGGAGGTCCCGCGGTGCTCCTGCGCGCCCCGGCGGAAGGTGAAGGAGGTGATCCAGCGGCCGCCGGCCGCGTCGTACTCGTTGACCGAGACGGCCTCGATCCCGCCGAGCGTCATCGGCGGCTCCTCCAGGGCCAGGCCGGTCGGCGTCGCAGGCGCGTGTCCGCCGGGATCCGCCGGACGGTCTCCTCCGGGGAGCCGTCCTGGGGGATGATCTCCTCACAGCCGTCGTCGAGCAGGTCGTACGGCCGGTAGGACGTCAGGCGTGGGCGGGTTGCTCGTGCTGGGCGTGGGCCGGCGACTCCAGCTGCAAGGTGGCGTGGTGCAGGTCGAAACGGTCCTTGAGGCACTCCTGCAGGACGTCCAGCAGCTGCGGGGCGTGGCCGTCGGTGAAGCAGGCGTCGTCGATGACGATGTGCGCGCTGAGCGCGGCCAGGCCCGAGGTGACGGTCCAGGCGTGCAGGTCGTGCACGGCCCGTACGTGCGGCACCGCCAGCAGCTGCGCGCGGACCTGGTCCAGGTCCAGGTGGGCGGGGGTGGCCTCCAGGAGCACGTTGACGGCCGCGTGCAGCAGCTTGAGCGCGCGCGGCACGATGAGCAGGCCGATCAGCACCGCGACGACGGCGTCGGCACGGGTGAATCCGGTCAGGTGGGCCACGACCGCGGCGGCGATGACGCCCACGGAGGTGAGCGCGTCGGTGGCCACTTCCAGGAAGGCGCCGCGCAGGTTGAGACTCTCGCCCTGCACGCCGATCAGCACCAGCATCGAGGCCAGGTTGCCGAGCAGGCCGACGACGCCGAAGAGCAGCATGGAGCCGGTGGCGAGGTGCGGAGCCGCTGCCGAGGCCAGGCGGGAGACCGCCTCGTACAGCACGTACGCTCCGAGACCGAAGAGCACCGCGGCGTTGACGGCCGCGGCCAGGATCTCGGCCCTGGCCAGGCCGAAGGTGCGCTTCGAGGTGGCCGGGCGGGCCGCCAGCGCGATGGCCGCCAGGGCCAGGGCGATGCCGGCGCTGTCGGTGAGCATGTGCCCGGCGTCGGCCAGCAGCGCGATGCTGCCCGACGCCAGCGCCCCGGCCACCTGCACGAGCATGACGGTGCCGGTGATGGCCAGCACGCCGACCAGGCGCCCGCGGTGGCGGCCGGTCGAACTCGCCTGCCCGTGCCCGTGCCCGTGGCCCTGGCCGGGAGCGTGGTGGGTCCCCACGAATGGTCCTCCTTCACTGATCCGGGGAACGGCTTCAGCGGCCGCGGGCCGGGGACGGCCCGCCTGCCCGGGCGGTGGCGTCCGGGGCGGGCAGGCGGCCCAGGCCGGGCACGAAGCGGCCCACCCGTGCGGCATACCCCTGGTAGGCGCGGCCATGAGCGGCCAGCAGGTAGGGCTCCTCCACCGCGCGCACCTGCAGTTCGACCGCGGCCACCAGCACGGCCAGGGCGAGCAGCGCGACCGCGTTGGGCACCATCAGGGTCAGCCCGATGCTGGTGGCGATCATCGCGGTGAAGATCGGGTTGCGGGCGAGGGCGAACGGGCCGCCGGTGACCAGTTCGGTGCGCTCGCCGGCGTCCACGCCGATCCGCCAGGAGGCGCCCATGGCCAGCTGGGCCGCCAGCGTGGCCGCGGTGCCGGAAAGGGCGATCACCAGTCCGGCGGCCGCCGCCACCGGATGGTCGAGGACGGCCAGGCCGGCCAGGCCGGCTGTGGCGGCGACCGGCCCGGCCAGACCCAGCGCGATCGCGGCCGCGAACGCGGTCTTGGCCCACCAGGCCACCGATCCGGCCGGACCGGCGTCCAGGCGCAGGCCGGTGTCGCCGGTACGGCGCCGGTGCACCACGGTGCGCCAGCCGAAGGCCAGGCCCATGGCCACCAGATACAGGATGAGCGCGGTAACGGCCATGGTCAGTCCTTGCCGTCGGCGCGGCGGGCCGGGGCGGGCCGGGCGGAGAGGGCGGCCATCAGCAGCAGCCCTCGGTCTCGGCGGCGGCGCAGCTGCGTCCGGCGTCGGCGGCGACCGCGACCACGGCGGTGCGCAGGTCGTCCAGGGCGTGGCCGAGCCGGGCGTCGGCCAGTTCGTAGCGGGTGCGCCGACCGACCGGAACGGCCACGACCAGGCCGCAGTCGCGCAGGCACGCCAGGTGGTTGGACAGGCGGGTGCGGGAGATGCCCAGGACTTCGGCCAGCTCGGCCGGGTGGGCGGGCGCCTCGCGCAGGGCGAGGAGGATGCGGCAGCGGATCGGGTCGGCCAGCGCGCGGCCGAACCGGGCCAGGACCTCGATCTCGGGGGCGATCGTCAACATACCGCGATAGTACACGAAGACGTGAATTCAGAGAATTATGTATCTTCGGGTGGCCCTCCCGGTCCTCCCGGTCCTCCCGGCCTCCCCCGTCCGGAGCCTCGGGCGGGCTCGGTATCCCGGCGGGCTATGCGTCGGGCCAGCCCAGGGGGTGGACGTCGCCTGCGGGCGGCTCGCCCCCCGCCCGGGTGAAGGCGGCCATGGCCGAGATCAGCGCGCGGCACTGCTCGGGGGACATCCGCGAGACGATGGCGGCGATCTCCTCGCTGCGGCGCGCGGTGACCTCGTCGACGATGCGCCGCCCCTGCGGGGTGAGGCGGATCAGGGTCTCGCGCCGGTTGTGCGGGTTGGTCTCGCGGACGATCAGTTGCGCACCGGCCAGGCGGTCGGCCATGCGCATCGCCGTGGAGGGGTTGACGCCCAGCCGCTCGGCCAGGGTGACGAGTTTGGTCTGCCCGTGGGTGGCCAGGACGACGAGCATGCGGAACTGCGGCAGCG